>JAVMKL010000016.1:28519-50915 GCA_031732875.1 Candidatus Competibacter sp.
CCTCCGGTCGCGGCGGAGCGATCCAGTCCATCTCCCCGCCGCGCGTGCCGCCGCGGTAGCGGGTGGCGTGCAGGTAACCGACCCGCAGCGGGAAGCGCAGGCGCGCCAGCAGGCGCGCGGTGGTCGCGAACGCGCCGCTCATCACCATCAGCACCAGCGGGTCGCGGCCTTCCAGCCGGGCGGTCACGGCGGTGGCCAACCGATCCAGCGCGGCGTCGACCTGCTCGGGCGTGCAGAGCAACTCGGCTTCGCGCAGCACGGCGAGGGCCTGTTCGGCGGTAATGCGGGACATCGCGAACTCCAGGGTTGGGCCGCAATGCCATTAACTTAAGCGGTACGCGGTGCGTGCCCTACCTTTCGATGATCGATGTAGGGTACGCATTGCGTACCTTTTGCAGCGTGTGAACTTCTCGTGAGCGTCTTAAGTTAATGGCAGTGAGGGTTGGGCCGCGGCTTCAGATATCCATCTCCAGCAGCGGAAACGCATCGTAATCGCGCACCAGACGGCTGGCCCGCTGCCAGACCGTACCGCGGCGCAACCGCTCGACGGTCAGGTGGCCGCGCCCGTGCAGGCGAATCAGGCGAACCTGGGTAACCGGATCGGGCGCGTAACGCAAGTTGTCCAGAATGGCGGCGGCGGCACGGCGATCATTGCAGGCCAGCACCATGTCGCAACCAGCCGCCAGCGCCGCGTCGGCCCGCTCCGGCGGCGTGCCGGCCTCTTGCGCGCCGGCCATGTCCAGATCGTCGCTGAAAATCACGCCCTGGAACTCCAGCCGCCGGCGCAGGATGTCCTTCAGCCAGCGCGCGGAAAACCCGGCCGGCCGGTCGTCCACCCGCGGATACAGCACGTGGGCCGGCATCAATGCCGCCAGCCCGTAGTGGATCATGCGCTCGAACGCCAGCAGGTCGACCCTGGCCAACTCGTCCCAGGAACGGGGGTCCACCGGCAGTTCCAGATGAGAGTCGGTGGCGATGCCGCCATGTCCGGGGAAATGCTTGCCCACCGCCTCCATGCCGGCCTTCTGCATCCCGCTGGTGTAGGCGTGAGCCAGATCGGCCACCGCCTCGGGCTCGCGGTGAAAGGCCCGGTCGCCGATGATCCCGCTGACGCCGTGGTCCAAATCCAACACGGGCGCGAAGCTGAGATCCACCCCCACCGCTCGCAGTTCGGCGGCCATCAGCCAGCCGGTGACCCGCGCCAGTTGCTTGGCCCGCATTCGATCCTGGTCGTAGATCTCGCCCAGCCGTCGCACCGCCGGCAGCCGGGTAAAACCGTCGCGAAACCGCTGGACCCGACCGCCCTCGTGATCCACCGCCACCAGCAGTCGGGGCTGGCGCAGGGCGTGAACGGCGGTCGCCAGAGCCGCCACCTGCTCCGGCGACTGATAGTTGCGGGCGAACAAAATGACGCCGCCCACCAGAGGATGGCGCAGGAGATCCTGCTCCTCGGCGGTCAACGCCAAGCCTTCCAACCCCATCATCACCGGTCCCAGCGCCATCGGCCGCACCCTGCATCGGTCTGTCGCGATAAAATAGTCTTATGATAGCGATTAATCTCACCATCGCCATCATTCATGTCCGCACTGCCCTCTCCACCGTCCTTGCCACCTCCGTCGGCCACCGCCCGCAAGCGGATGGCCGGCCGGCTCGCGCGGTTCTGCCTGCTGGCGGCGCTGGCCGCGGGTACCACCGGCACCGCGGCGATCCCGATCGACCCCGCGCCGCTGGTGGCCACCGAACCCGCGCCGCCGGGCGGCCCCGCTGCTTCGGAACGGGCAACGCCGCCCGGCATCGACCACCCGGCCGGCTTCCACCACCGCCAGCCCGATGAAACACCCCAACTCAGCGGATTCATGGGGATGTTGCGCTACACCTTCTGGATGCTGTTTCCACTGACGGCGGTCACCCTCCTGGCCCTGCTATGGTTGGGGCTGCTGAGACGGCAAGTGGCGCAGCGAACCCGACAACTGCGGCGGGAATTGAGCGAACGTCGGCAGGCGGAAGCGGCGCTGCGCGAAAGCGAGTCGCGATTTCGCGACGTCACCGAGGCCGCCAGCGACTGGATCTGGGAGATGGACGAGAACCTGCGCTTCACCTATCTGTCGGAGCGATTTTTCGCCCTGACCGGCATCGTCCCGCAATACGTGATCGGCCGCGCCCGCTGGGAAATCGGGGCGATCAACTCGGCCGCCGATCAGGAAAAGTGGCGCCAGCATCGGGAATTGCTGGAAAAACACCTGCCGTTCCGCGATTTCGTCTACCGAACCGGACTCAGCGACCGCCACGGCGAAGGCCGCCACCTCAAAATCAGCGGCAAGCCGATTTACGACGGCCAGGGCCACTTCCGGGGTTATCGCGGCACCGGCACCGACATCACCGAACAGGTCAGGGCGGAAGTGGCGCTGCGCCAGAGCGAGCTGCGGCTGCGACGGATCATCGACCTGGTGCCGCACATGATTTTCGCCAAGGATCGCCACGGCCACTTTCTGTTGGCCAACCGCGCCACCGCCGAGGCTTATGGCATGTCCGTCGAGGAACTGGTCAGCCGCTCCCATCGCATCATCCACGGCGTGGACGAAGAGACCGAGCAGATGCTGGCCGACGACCTGGCGGTGATCGAAAGCGGAACGTCCAAATTCATCGCCGAGGAACCCTTCACCGACCAGACCGGTCACGTCCGGACCATGCAAACGATCAAGATCCCCTTCACCGAACCGGGTCTGAACGAAACCGCGGTCCTGGGTGTGGCGATCGACATCACCGAGCAAAAGCGCGCCAAGGAAGACGTGGCCCGGATGCGGCTCTACCTCAAGAACATCATCGATTCGATGCCGTCGGTGCTGATCGGCGTGGATCCCTGGGGCTATATCACGGTGCTGAACCAGCCGGCCGAACAGGTCGGCGGCATGTCGTGGGAAGCGGCGCAGGGCCGGTTCTTCGGCGAACTGTTCCCCCAACTGGAGAGCCAGTTCGAACAGATGCGGCAGGCGATCCGTCTCGGTCGCCCGATCAAGACCCCGCGGATGATGCTCGACGTTCAGGGCGAACTGCATTACATGGATGTCATGGTCTATCCTTTAATGGCGGACAACGTGGGTGGGGCGGTAATCCGGATGGACGACGTCACCGGCCGGGTCCGAATTGAATCCATGATGGTGCAAACCGAAAAAATGCTGTCGGTCGGCGGGCTGGCGGCCGGCATGGCGCACGAGATCAACAATCCGCTCGGTGCGATCCTGCAGGGCAGTCAGAACATCCTGCGGCGCATCGACCCGGATCGGCCTCAGAATCGCGCGGCGGCGGAGACCGCCGGCATCGATCTGGACCGCCTCAACCGTTATCTGGAACGGCGCGGGATCCTGCGCTTTCTGGAAGGCATTCGCGAAGCCGGCGCCCGCGCGGCCAAGATCGTGGCCGACATGCTGTCGTTCAGCCGGCACAGCGAATCGCGTTTCACGCCGGTCGACATGGAGGACATGCTGGAAACCGTGCTGCGGCTCGCCGCCAGCGACTACGACCTGAAAAAGAAGCACGATTTCAAACGGATCGCCATCGAACGCGACTACGATCCCGCGCCGCATCCGGTCTATTGCGACAAGACCGAAATCGAACAGGTGATCCTGAACCTGCTCAAGAATGCCGCCCAGGCCATGGCCGAGGATGGCACGCCGTCGCCGACCATCACCTTGCGCGTCCGTTACGAAACCGACTACGTTTTGATTGAAGTGATTGACAACGGACCCGGCATGGATGAAAAAACACTCAAGCGCATCTTCGAGCCCTTTTTCACCACCAAGGAGGTGGGCTCCGGGACGGGCTTGGGACTGTCGGTGTCGTACTTCATCGTCACCGAGCAGCATAACGGCCGGCTGTCCGCGATGTCCAAACCCGGGCAGGGGGCCCGCTTCAGCATTCGCCTGCCTTCGCGGTGGGAGGTATTATCATGACCGATTGGGTCCTGATCGTCGACGACGAGGAAATGATTCGGGAAAACTTGACGGCATATCTGGAGGATGAAGGACTGCGGGTGGCAGCGTTCGAATCCGTCGCCGGCGCGCTGGGCTGGCTGCGGGATGGCGATTCCTGCCGGGTGTGCATCATGGACATGCGTCTGCCGGACATGGACGGCAACACCGCCATTCGCACCCTGCGCCAACTGTACCCCGGAATGGAGTTTCTGATCCACACCGGCTCTTCCAGTTACAGCCTGCCCGAGGATCTGCGCGCGATGGGTCTCGATGACAACCGCGTCTATCGCAAGCCTCTGCGCGACATGGCGCCGCTGGCGGCGATGGCGCGGGCGCTGCTGGCCATGGCGCGCGGGAACCGGCCATGAACGCCAAACCGGCACGCATTCTGACGATCGACGACGAGCAACTGGTCCGCGAGATCATCACCGCCTATCTGGAAGACAGCGGCTTCGAAGTGCTTCAGGCCGGCGACGGCGGGACCGGCATCGACCTGATCCGGGCCGAGCAACCCGACCTGGTGCTGTGCGACCTGCGCATGCCGGGCATCGACGGTCTTCAGGTGCTGGCCACGGTGACCCGCGAATTTCCCGATCTGCCGATCCTGGTGGTCTCCGGCATGGGCGGCATGAGCGACGCCATCCAGGCGCTCAAGCTGGGCGCCTGGGATTATGTGACCAAGCCGATCGAGGACATGGCGGTGCTGGAACACGCGGTCGATCACGCCTTGGAACGGGCCCAGTTGCGGCGGGAAAACCGCGAGCATCGCGAGCATCTGGAAGCGGTCAACGAACAGTTGCGCCAGACCGTCCGTCAGTTGCAGGAGGACGAAGCGGCAGCGCGACGCATCCAGTTCCAGTTACTGCCGGAAAACGACAAGCAGTACCGTAATTACCGTTTCAACCGCCACTTGCTCACCTCGCAATATCTGAGCGGCGATTTTGTCGACTATTTCGCCATCGACGGCGATCATCTCGGTTTTTACATCGCCGACGTCTCCGGTCATGGGGTCTCGTCGGCCTTCGTCACGGTGATGCTCAAAAGCTACATGGGCCGCTACCGGGAGTTGCACCGGCAGAACCGCGACAAGGGTATCCTCAACCCGGCCGAGACGCTCGGCCGGTTGAACCGGGAAATTTTCAGCTGCCACATGGATAAATATCTGACCATGTTCTACGGCGTGATCGACTGGCCGAGCAATCAGTTGCGCTACAGCAGCGGCGGCCAGTTCCCGTTCCCGATTCTGTTCGATGGCCAGCAGGCTTGCTACATCGGCAAGAAAAGCCTGCCGATCGGCCTGTTCGATTTCGCCAGCTTCCAGACCGAGTCCATCCAGTTGCCCGCGCGTTTCGCCATGGTGTTGATCTCGGACGGCATTCTCGAAACCCTGCCCCAAGCCAGCCTGCGCGACAAGCAGGCATTTCTGCTGCATCTCGTCGGCGGCACCGATTTGGCTATCGAGAATCTGATCCAGGAACTGGGTCTGGATCAAGCCGGACCGCTGCCCGACGACGTGACCCTGTTGCTGATCGAGAAGGCGGGTTGAAATGGAAGGGGGAGCGGCGTTTTACCTCAAGCAGGGCGACATCTACGTCCTCAAGCTGGTCGGCGATATCCGCTACACCATGGGCTGCGCGCTGGGAGATTTTCTGGACGATCTGTTCGCGCGCGCCGACTTCGACGACATCGTGGTGGACCTGACCGAAACCCATTCCATCGACAGCACCAGCCTGGGCCTGCTGGCGAAGATCGCCAATTTCAACCGCCAGCGCTTCGCGCGCAAAACCACCCTGCTGTCCACCAACCCCGATGTCAACCAAATTCTGGACAACATGGGGTTCTACGACATCTTCAATATCCGCGACAGCGGCGAAACCATCACGGCGGCGCTGCGGCAACTGGCCATCGACGGCCCCTGCAAGGACGAGCTGACCCGGATCGTGTACGAGGCTCACCAAACCTTGAGCGAACTCAATCCGCGCAACCGGGAAGCGTTCAAAAGCGTGCTCGACAATCTGCGTTCCAAGCTGGGCGACCGCTGAGCGGCCCGCCCGCCGGCATTCTCCCCTCAGCCGGCGATATACACCCGATCGCCCGCCTCCACCCGCTCGAACAGTTCCAGCAAATCCCGGTTCCTCATGCGGATGCAGCCGTGCGACAGCGGCTCGCCCATGGGAGCGGTATCCGGGCAACCGTGAATGTAGATGAACCGGCGCAGGGTGTCGCGGTCGCCGCCGCGGTTGAACCCCGCTTCCAGCCCGGTCAGCCAGAGAATGCGGGTCAGGATCCAGTCGCGCTCCGGATAGCGGGCCGCCAGTTCCGGGCCATGGATTTCGCCGGTCGGCCGCCGCCCGACGAAAACCGTGTCGGGGGGCAGGCCGGCGCCGATCTTGATGCGGACCCGGTGCCAGCCGCGCGGCGTGCAGCCGCTGCCGCGCCGTTCGCCGGGGCCGTTGCGGGCCGTGGACACCGGGTAAACCGCCAGCGGCGTTTCCCCCGCCAGCAGGGTCAGCCGCTGGTCGGGAAGGCTGACGCGGAGGATTCGCTCGCTCACGACCAGGTGTTGTAGGGATGCCGGGCCAGTTGCGAGTTGTAGTAGCGGATGTCGTGCGAGACCTCCTCGCCCAGCCAGTCCGGTCGCGCGAACGGCTCGTCGGGACGGCTCAGTTCCACTTCCGCCACGATCAGCCCGGCGTTGTCGCCGGCGAATTCGTCGATCTCCCAGAGGTGCTCGCCGAAATGGACCAAATGGCGGGTCTTTTCCAGCAGCGGCTTCTCGCACAGGGTATCGAGGATTTCCTCGGCCTCCGCCAGCGGGATCGAATATTCGTATTCGCTGCGCTGGATGCCGAGCGTTCCGCTCTTGATGTTCAGAAAACCCTGGCCGCCGGCCACCCGCACCCGCACCGAGCAGCGGGCGTCGCTGGTCAGATAACCTTGCCGCATCCGTACCGAGCGCTCGACCTGCCGCCGCCAGCGGTCGTCGCGGATGAGAAATTTGTGTTCGATTTCAGTGGCCATGTCGCCATCCCGTTGCCTGACTGGACATTCAATCTTCGCATGGTAGGGCAAGCCACGGGCTTTAGGTATAGCCAACCTGGCTTTGGACTTCCGGAAAATACCTCGCGGCGGACTCACAACACGAGGGTTTTCGCAAGTTCTTAACGCGCGCCCCAAAAACCACACTGTCGCCAAGCCTCGTACACGGCGATGGCGACCGCGTTGGCCAGGTTGAGACTGCGGCCGGTGGTGAGCATCGGAATCCGCAATTGATGCTCCCGGGGAATGTCGGCCAACACTCGCGCCGGCAAACCGCGCGTTTCCGGGCCGAACAGCAGGACGTCGTCGGGTTGGTAGGCCACCGTGTGATAAGGGCGAGCGCCCTTGGTGGTGAAGGCGAACAGCCGCGCCGGTTTCACGCCGGCGAGGAAGGCAGTCAGATCGCGATGCAGCCGCACCTCGGCCCACTCGTGATAATCCAGCCCGGCCCGCCGCAACTGCCGGTCGTCGAACTGGAAACCCAGCGGCCGAATCAGATGGAGCCGCGCCCCGGAGTTCGCGCACAACCGGATGATGTTGCCGGTATTGGGCGGAATCTCCGGCTCGAATAGCACGATGTCGAACATGACCCGCCGCGCCCGTCCCCCTATTCCATCCGTAATTCCTTGATCTTCCGGGTCAGGGTGTTGCGCCCCCAACCCAGCAGCCGGGCGGCGTCCTGCCGGTGCCCGCGGGTCTGTTCCAGCGCCGCCCGGATCAACACCCGTTCCAGGCTGGGCAGCGCCGTCTCCAGCAGGTTCCGCTCGCCGCGCGCCAGACTCTGGCTGGCCCACAGCCGCAGCGCCACCTCCCAGTCGTTGCCGCTGGTCGCGGCGGGCACCCGCTCCCGCAACTCGGCTGGCAAATCCTCCAGATGGATCTCCCGCCCCGAGGCCATCACCGTCAGCCAGCGGCACAGGTTCTCCAGTTGTCGGACGTTGCCGGGCCAGTCGAGACCGCTGAGATAACTCTCGGTCTCCGGCCGCAGCAGCTTGGATTCGACCCCCAATTCCCGCGCCGCCTGTCCCAGAAAATGCCGGGTCAGCAGTGGGATATCCTCGCGCCGCCGGTTGAGCGCCGGCAACTGAATCCGGATGACGTTCAGGCGATGATAAAGATCCTCGCGGAACAGACCGTCGCGCACCCGCTGCTCCAGATTCTGATGGGTCGCCGCGATCACCCGCACGTCCACCCGGGTCGGCGTATGGCCGCCCACCCGGTAAAACTCGCCTTCGGCCAGCACCCGCAGCAGCCGGGTCTGCAATTCCGCCGGCATGTCACCGATCTCGTCCAGAAACAGGGTGCCGCCGTTGGCCTGCTCGAACCGCCCCTGACGGGCCGCCTGCGCGCCGGTAAACGCGCCGCGCTCGTGCCCGAACAGTTCCGATTCGAGCAAATCGCGGGGAATGGCGGCGGTATTGATGGCGATGAAGGGCTTGTCGGCGCGCGGGCTGTGCCGGTGCAGGGCGCGGGCCACCAGTTCCTTGCCGCTGCCGGATTCGCCGGTGATCAGCACCGTGATGTTGGAACGCGACAGGCGGCCGATGGCGCGAAATACCTCCTGCATCGCCGGTGCCTCGCCGATGATCTCCGGCAACCGCTCGACCCGCTCCGGCAATTCGGTCTGCTGGCGATGCGTCTGACAGGCGCGGCGCACCAGGGCAACCGCTTCGTCGACGTCGAACGGCTTGGGCAGATATTCGAAGGCTCCGCCCTGATAGGCGGCGACGGCGCTGTCGAGATCGGAATGAGCAGTCATGATGATGATCGGCAAATCCGACTCCCGTTCCCGCAGACGGACCAGCAGTTCCAGACCGCTCATGCCCGGCATCCGGATATCGGCGATGACGGCGTCCGGCCGCCCCTGCCGGAGCGCTTCCAACACCCCCACCGCGCTTTCGAAGGTTGTGACCGTCATGTTGTCGCGCTGGAGGGCCTTTTCCAGTACCCAGCGGATCGCGTGGTCGTCGTCGATCACCCAAACGAGTTCTTTCCTGGTCATCCGATCTTTCCCAAGGGCAGTAACAGTGTAAATACGGTTTCGCCGGGCCGGCTGGCGCACTCGATCAAGCCGCCATGCTGGGCGATGATGCTCTGGGCGATGGACAGCCCCAGACCGGTCCCGTCCGGGCGACCGCTGATCATCGGATAGAAGATCTGCTCCTGTTGCTCGGGCGGAATGCCCGGACCATCGTCCGCCACATCCAGCCGCGCCACCAGTTTGTGGCGTTTGGCGCCGATGGTGTACTGGCGCTGCACTCGGGTGCGCAGCGTGATGACGCCGTGCTGGCCCACCGCCTGCACGGCGTTACGCACCACGTTGAGCACCGCCTGAATGAGCTGGTCGGCGTCGCCCCACAGCGGCGGGATGCTGGGATCGTAGTCCCGTTCGATGCGAATCCTGGAGTTGACCTCGGCCTCCACCAGGACATACACCCGTTCCAGAATTTCGTGGATGCTGACCTCGCCCTGGCTTGGCAACTGGTTCGGCCCGAGCATCCGGTCCACCAGGCTGCGCAACCGGTCGGCCTCGCCGATGATGATGCCGGTATATTCGCGCAGGGCCGGATCGGGCAGCTCGCGCTCGAGCAGTTGGGCCGCCCCGCGCAGACCGCCCAATGGATTCTTGATCTCGTGGGCCAGATTGCGCACCAGCGCCCGGGTGGTGTGATGCTGGGCCAGGATGTGTTCCTCCCGGCTGATCCGCAGCCGCCAGTCCACCTGCCGCATTTCCAGCAGCAACTCGGTGGGAGGATCGCGCTCCAGCAGCGGCGCGGCGGTGCAATCTACGGTGATGGCGCGCTCCGGCGGAAAAGTCAACTGTAATTCGCGTTCGAGGTAGGGATGACCGCTCTCCAGGCAGTACCGCAAGCCGGCGATGAACGCATCGGCCCCGACGATCAGCTCCGGCAGGACCAGCTTGTGAGCCTTGCGGAAACTCAACTCGAACAGCGTCTCCGCAGCGGGATTCATGAACACCAACCGCAACCGCCGGTCCAGCACCATCACGGCGATGCTCAAACTTTCCACCACCCGGCGATTGTAATCTCTCAGCACGGCCGCCTTTTCTCCCGATCGCTGCTGGCCACGCAGCAAGAACCAAACCAATTCATCGAATCGCATCCCCGTGGGCCGAAACAGGGGAAATGATGACCGTCGCGCGTCAATCCCGCCCAAATCCGGGCGATTTTCAGGCAGGGAATCGAATCGACGCCAATCGTCCCGCGCCAAAATGGTGCAGTGGCAGCAGGATCGAGCACAGGCATTTGAGAGCTGTATAAAAACTAACCGACTGATTGATAAAAACTCCGTAGGATACGCATGGCATACCCCACGACGCCGCGCCCGCCGATAGCGCTTGGGGTCGCCGGCGAGCGGCGGACGTGAGTCCGCTGTTTCCCCACCAGCCGCTATCGCCGACGCCTTGCCGCATGCGGTGAAACAGGGGGCTGACGCCCCCCGCTCGCGGAACGACCACGCCGCTCCCACCGGGAGAGGAGAGTTTTTGTACAGCCTGCCTCTGAATCGATCCAAACAACAACGCCCCCGGTGGGGGGCGTTGCCAAGATCGAACCGGAGTCGTCAAGCGGTTCGGGGAACCGCCGAGGCATCTATCACAGGCTGTAGTACATGTCGAACTCGACCGGGTGCGTGGTCATGCGCATCCGGGTGACTTCCTGCGCCTTGAGCGCGATGTAGGCGTCGATCAAGTCGCTGGTGAATACCCCGCCGCGGGTGAGAAACTCCCGACCCTTATCCAGTGCGTCGAGCGCCTGCTCGAGCGAGAAGCACACCTGCGGGATCAGCTTCTCCTCCTCGGGCGGCAACTCGTAGATATCCTTGTCCACCGGATCACCGGGGTGAATCTTGTTCTGGATACCGTCCAAGCCAGCCATCATCATGGCGGCGAAGGCCAGATAGGGATTGGCGGTCGAATCGGGGAAACGGACCTCGATGCGGCGGCCTTTGGGGTTGCTGACGTAGGGGATACGGATGGACGCGGAACGGTTGCGCGCCGAATACGCCAGATTGATCGGCGCTTCGAAACCCGGCACCAGCCGTTTGTAGGAATTGGTGGAAGGGTTGCAAAAGGCGTTCAGCACTTTGGCATGCTTGATGATGCCACCGATGTAGTACAGGGCCAGTTCCGACAGGCCGGCGTAGAGATCGCCGGAGAACAGATTGACACCATCCTTCGCCAGCGACTGGTGGACGTGCATGCCGCTGCCGTTGTCGCCGACCAGGGGTTTGGGCATGAAGGTGGCGGTCTTGCCGTAGCTGGCAGCTACGTTCTGCACCACGTATTTCAGGCGCTGCACCTCGTCGGCCTTGCGCACCAGGGTATTGAACTGGACGCCGATTTCGGCTTGGCCGGCGGTGGCCACTTCGTGGTGATGCACCTCGGGCACTAACCCCATCGCTTCCAGGCTCAGGCACATGGCGGAGCGGATGTCCTGCATCGAATCCACCGGTGGCACCGGAAAATAGCCGCCTTTGACGCCGGGCCGATGGCCGAAGTTGCCGCCTTCGTAGGCGCGCTCGGAATTCCAGCCGGCCTCGGAGGAATCCACCTTGCAAAAACAGCCACTGATGTCGGCACCCCAGCGCACGTCGTCGAAGATGAAGAACTCATTTTCCGGGCCGAAGAAGGCGGTATCGCCCACGCCGCTGGCCTTGAGGTAAGCCTCGGCGCGACGGGCCAGCGACCGCGGATCGCGCTCGTAACCCTGCATGGTGTTGGGTTCGATGACATCGCAGGTCAGAATCAAGGTCGGCTCTTCGAAAAAAGGATCCACCGCCGCAGTGACCGGATCCGGCATCAGAATCATGTCGGATTCCTGAATGCCCTTCCAGCCGGCGATGGACGAGCCATCGAACATCTTGCCATCCTCGAACACATCCTCGTCCACGGCGCTGATGGGCACGGTGACGTGCTGCTCCTTGCCACGGGTGTCCGTGAACCGATAGTCCACGAACTTGATGTCTTTTTCCTCAATCAGCTTCATTACATCAGCAGCATTCATTGTCGTTGGTTCCTCGAGTTTCTGGGAAAATCGGTTGCGGTCGGTCAGATATCGAACCATTGTGCCCACCCATCGATAGCATGAACCATGCCACGGTAAATTTATTCAATTTCAACCGTAAACTGTGGATTCGGCATGAAATCGCGATTTTTAATATAGCACGATACCAGTGCAAGCATTTTATGATAATGCTCCACAATAGTGCATCATCCACCATTTCATGGAACCGGAACCGATCAGGGCAAAGCATGAGGGTTTATACTCCGATCCTCGCACGATCACCGGAGAAAACTGTCATGCAATTCGAATTTCAGGTTCAGAACGTCAAATGCCAGGGTTGCGCCAGTGCCATTCGCGCTGGACTCGTCGGGAAATCGGGGGTACGGGAAGTTGAGGTGGATGTCCCCACCGGCCGGGTCACAGTACGGGCCGAAGGCGACGTCCGCGCCGAATTGGGCGCGGCGCTGAAGGAACTGGGTTATCCCGAGAAGGGCTGAGGCGAGCCCTCATGGCCACCGCCCTGGTGGCCTGCATCGCCGCGATGTCGGTCAGATCGGTCTCGGACGAAAGGAAAGCCTGACGGCTTTCGGGAACCAGAGGCGGCGGAAGAAGGCACGGCCCTCACCCGCCGCGAAACATCGGCCGAAGCTGTCGTAATGCGGAAAAATTAGAAGCGGGTACCGATGTTGAGGCCGACGACCCAGGGATCGATGGCCACGGTGCCGAGGCTGACTCCGTCCAGCTTGGCCTTGGTGTCGATGTCTATATACATGACGGTGGCGTTCACGAACCAGTTGGGGGCCACATCGATATCGATGCCCAACTCGCCGGCCACGCCCCAGGACGAATCCAGGCTCAGGCTGCTGCCGGACAGAGCACCGGTGGTATCCTCATTGAAAAAGAAGGTGTAGTTCAGACCGATGCCAGCATACGGGTGGACGGTGCCGGTCGGCATGAAGTGATATTGCAGGAAGAGCGTCGGGGGCAACTGGAGGGTATCGGCGACCTTGCCGGCACCCGTGAGTTCGATGTCGTGTTTGAACGGCAGGGCCAGGATCAGTTCGACACCGATATTGGGGTTCACCATGTAGGTGAAGTTGAAACCCAGACTATAGCCGTCGTCCACATCGATATCGACGCCCGGCGCGAGAGTGAGATTGTCGGATTTGGGGAATATACCCCACGCTCCGACTCGTCCAATCCAATCGCCCGCCTCGTAAGCCTGCGCGACCCCCGTCAACAAACCACCGGCCAGCATCGCGGCCAAGGAATTTTTGAGCAGTTTCGAAGACATTATGGACCCCTTAGAATTTGTCTATTGATTTTGAACCATGGCTTGCCACAAAAAATGCCAGGTTATTGTAGTATCCACAACAAAATAGTCAAAAAAATAATATGTATCATAATCACATCAGGATAAAACCATCATTCGACCAAGGGCGGCAGAATCTGCACCACTTCCTCAAACGTGGTCAGACCGGCGGCAATCTGGAGGGCGGCGCTGACCCGCAGCGGGCGCATCCCCTGCTCGAAAGCGCCGCGCCGCAGTTCGTCCTCGTCGATCTCCGGACGGAACAATCGATGTAGTTCCGGCGTCACCGCCAGCAACTCGTACAAACCGACACGCCCCAGATAGCCGGTGTTGCGGCATTCCGGACAGCCCCGCGGCGTTCCGATGATATCCGGTTTCGCCAGCGGCCAGGGTCGGACCAGCGCTTCCCACAGCGCGTCGTCGATCCGGGCGATCTCCTTGCAATGCGGGCAGAGGGTGCGCACCAGCCGTTGGGCCATCACGCCGATCAGCACGTTCTGGATCAGGTAATACGGCACGCCCAGATCGAGCAACCGGGTGATCGCCGAGGCGGCATCGTTGGTATGCAGGGTCGACAGCACCAGGTGGCCGGTCAGCGCCGCTTGCACCGCCATCTGGGCGGTCTCCAGATCGCGGATCTCGCCGACCATGATGATGTCGGGATCCTGGCGCAGCAGAGTGCGGATGCCCTGGGCGAAGGTGAGATCGATGGCCGGCTGAACCTGCATCTGATTGAGTTCCGGAACGACCATCTCGATCGGGTCCTCGACCGTGCAGACGTTGACCTCGGGAACTGCCAATTGCTTGAGGGTGGTGTACAGCGTGGTGGTCTTGCCGGAGCCGGTCGGCCCGGTCACCAGCACGATGCCGTGCGGTCGGGCGATCATCGCCCGCCAAGCGGCTTCCTCGGCCGGAGCGAAGCCGAGCTGGGCGAAATTCTTGGTGACCGTGTCGGGATCGAAAATGCGCAGCACGCATTTCTCGCCGAAGGCGGTCGGCATGGTGGACAGCCGCAGTTCGATCTCGCGGCCGGCCGGGGCGCGAGTCTTGATGCGGCCATCCTGGGGCCGGCGCTTCTCGGCCACGTCCATCCGGCCCAGAATTTTGATGCGGCTGGTCACCGCGCTCATCACCACCGGCGGCAGGCGGTAGATGTGGTGCAGCACGCCGTCGATGCGGAAGCGGATGTGTCCCTGCTCGCGGCGCGGCTCCAGATGGATGTCGCTGGCGCGCTGGGAAAAGGCGTATTGCAGCAGCCAGTCCACGATCTGCACGATCGGTCGTTCGTCGGCGCTCAGTTCCCCGCGCCGTCCCAGTTCCAGCAACTGCTCGAAGTTGAGAATGCCCGACGCCGGTTCCAGCGTCCCCTTCAGGGCACCGCGCACCGAACGCGACACGCCGTAGAACTCCAACTGGTAGCGGTTGATATCCAGCGGGTTGGCGATGACCCGCCCGATATCCCGGCGCAGGGTCTGCCGCAGGATGTCCTGCCACTCGGTCAGGTAGGGCTCGGTGGTGGCGAACACCACCCGGACATCGTCCGCCGCAACCGGCAGAATCTGATAGCGGGCGGCGTAGTCGTAGGAGATGAACGGCAGCAGCCGCTCGACCGCGGCGATATCCAGCTTGAGCGGGTCGATGCGCAGGTACGGCAAGCCGACCTTGCGGGCCAGCCACTCGGTCAGCAGTTCCAGGCTCAGCACCTGGTGCGGCGGCTGGAACTGGCGCAGCTGCTTGTTGGCAACGATCACCAGCGGATGCAATTCGCCGCGTTCGACCCTGGAACCCGCGCCGGCCCGCTCGATCTCGGTCCGGTCCACCAAGCCGTCGGCAGTCAGATCATCCAGCACTTCCTTCACGCTCAATCGGTGTTCGGGAACGCGTGGTTTTGGCGATGGTCCCGGACCGGCATCGGCGCCGCCTGGAAACATGCGGGCGGTCGCAGCAGGAGTATCCCGCATCACAGCAGTTCCAGCTTGGCGTAGGCGACTACCAGCCACTTGGGATCACCCGCCCTAGGAAAATCCACCCGCGCCCGGACGTGATAGCCGGCGCCTTCAACTTCCAGCACCACGCCCTCGCCAAACTGTGGATGGCGCACCCGCTGTCGGGGTCGCAAGCCGGCGGGCGCGGGTGACGCCGTGCCGACGGGTTGGGTCGGAAGCCGGCTGATCTCCCGCCGTTTCGCGCGAGCGCGCACGTCGTGGGTCAGCTCGACGGGAATTTCGCCAACGAAGCGCGAAGGTGATCGATCGTTCTTCTTCCCGTACCAAGTGCGCTGTTCGGCATGGCAGAGATACAACTGCCGCCGGGCGCGGGTCACGCCGACATAGGCCAATCGCCGTTCTTCCTCCAATTGGCGCGCTTCGCCCACCGAACGGTCGTGCGGGAAGAGTCCCTCCTCCAATCCGACCAGGAACACCAGCGGAAACTCCAGCCCTTTGGCCATGTGCAGCGTCATCAACTGCACGCAATCATCGCCGGCCGATCCCTGCCCCCGGCCGGATTCCAGGGCGGCATGGGCGAGAAAGGCGTGCAACCAGTCCGGCTCGTCCGGATCGACGCCGACCACCACCGGATCGGCGTGGGTGATAAAGTCGCCGCTGGCGTTGATCAGCTCCTCCAGATTCTCCACCCGTGCTTCACCCTTGTCGTCCTTGGCCTGCTCGTACATGGCCAGCAGGCCGCTGTGGGTAACGACATGTTCTACCCGACCAGGCAGCGACCGATCGTGGCTGTCGCGATCCAGCGCTTCCACCAGGTTGAGAAAGCCGCGCACCGCGCCGGCGGCTCGCCCGCTCAAACCGCCGCTCGCCAGTAGTTGCGCCGCCGCCCGCCATAGCGAGCAATCTCGATCGCGCGCCGTTTCCCGCAGGATTTCAACCGTGCGCTCGCCGATAACTCGTGGCGGAGTGTTGACTACCCGTTCGAACGAGGGATCGTCGTCGCGGTTGGCGACCAGCCGCAGATAAGCCAGGGCGTCCTTAATTTCAGCCCGTTCGAAGAAGCGCAGCCCGCCGTAAATTCGGTAGGGTATCGCCGTACCGATCAGCGTGTCCTCGAACAAACGCGACTGGGCGTTGGATCGGTACAGAATCGCCGCATCGCGGTGCTGTCCTCCCGCCTCCACCCACTGGCGGATGCGCTCGACCACGAACCGCGCCTCGTCCACCTCGTTGAGGGCGTTGTAAACCTGGATCGGCTCGCCGTCGCCGGCGTCGGTCCACAGATTCTTGCCGAGCCGGGCAGCGTTGTGGGCGATCAGGGCGTTGGCAGCCTTGAGGATGTTGTGGGTGGAGCGATAGTTCTGTTCCAGGCGAACGGTCCGCGTGCCGGGGAAATCGGTGGCGAATTGCTGAATATTCTCGACCTTCGAGCCTCTCCACCCGTACACGCACTGATCGTCGTCGCCGACGACGAACACGTCGCCCCGGCCGCCGGCCAGCAGTCGCACCCACTGATACTGGATGGTGTTGGTATCCTGGAATTCGTCCACCAGAACATGCTCGAACCGTTCCCGGTAATGGGCCAGCAGGTCCGGATCGTCGCGCCAGAGTTCGTAGGCACGCAGCAGCAGTTCGCCGAAATCCACCAGTCCACCGCGCTCGCATTCCTGCTGATAAATCGTGTAAATCCGTCGGTACTGGCGCTGGATCGGGCTGCCGTCGTCGGCCAGGTCGGCGGGACGCTGGATGTCGTCCTTGCAGCGGTTGATAAAGCCGGCGCACTGAGCCGGCGGCCATTTCTTCTCGTCCAGATTGAGGCCGCGCAACACCCGCTTCAGCAGCCGATTCTGGTCGTCGCTGTCGAGAATCTGGAAGGCGCGCGGCAGCCCCGCCTCCTGCCAGTGCTGGCGCAGCAGACGATGGGCGATGCCGTGAAAGGTACCGATCCACAGCCCGCCGATAGGCTGGTCCAGCATGGCTTCGACTCGGCCGCGCATTTCGGCGGCGGCCTTGTTGGTGAAGGTCACCGCCAGAATCGACCAGGGCGACGCTCGTTCCACCGCCAGCAACCAGGCGATGCGCCGGGTCAGTACCCGGGTCTTGCCGCTGCCGGCGCCGGCCAATACCCGCAAGGGTCCCAGCGGCGCGGTCACCGCCTCGCGCTGGGCTTCGTTGAGATCGTCGAGAATCCAGGAAACGTCCATGGCCGGCGATTCTAGCAAAACCGCCTCATCCAGGCGTGTGCTAAAGTGAGTCTTGTCAGCGACCCACGGGAACAAACCGTAGGCTCGCTTCGAGTATTCGCCAACAGGGAGCAGCCATGAAGATCACGATTTTCGGCTCCGGCTATGTCGGGCTGGTCACCGGCGCCTGCTTTGCCGAAGTGGGCAACGACGTGCTGTGCGTGGACGTGGACCCGCGCAAGGTGGAGATGCTGCGACGCGGCCAGATCCCGATCCACGAACCCGGCCTCGACGCGGTGGTCCGCCGCAACGGCGCCAGCGGCCGGTTGCAATTCACCACCGATCTCGCCGCCGGCGTGGCCCACGGTCTGTTCCAGTTCATCGCCGTCGGCACGCCACCCGACGAGGACGGTTCGGCCGATTTGCAGCACGTGCGCGCCGTCGCCCGCGTTATCGGCCAGCACCTCGACGATTATCGGGTGGTGGTCAACAAATCCACCGTCCCGGTCGGCACCGCCGACGTGGTGCGCGAAACCATCGCCGAAGTCCTTGCCGAACGCGGCCGGGACATTCCGTTCTCGGTGGTCTCCAACCCGGAATTTCTCAAGGAAGGCGCGGCGGTCCAGGATTTCATGCGGCCGGACCGAATCATCGTCGGCAACGACGACCAGCGGGCCACCCTGCTGCTGCGCAACCTGTACGCCCCCTTCAACCGCAACCGCGACCGACTGATCGAGATGGACGTGCGCTCGGCGGAACTGACCAAGTACGCCGCCAACGCCATGCTGGCCACCAAGATCAGCTTCATGAACGAAATGGCCAACCTGGCCGAACGGCTGGGCGCCGACATCGAAAAGGTACGGGTAGGCATCGGCGCCGACCCGCGCATCGGCTATCACTTCATCTATCCGGGCGCCGGTTACGGGGGAAGCTGTTTTCCGAAGGACGTCAAGGCATTGGAATACACCGCCCGATCAGTGAACTACGAGGCCGCCCTGCTCCAGGCGGTGGAAGCGGTCAACGAGCGGCAAAAGCAGGTGCTGTTCGCCAAGATCGAGCATCATTTCAAAGGCGATCTGCGCGGGCGGACCTTCGCCCTGTGGGGGCTGGCTTTCAAGCCCGGCACCGACGACATGCGCGAAGCGCCCAGCCGCATTTTGCTGGAAGCGCTCTGGAACGCCGGCTGCGCGGTGCGGGCCTACGACCCGGCGGCGATGGACGAGGCCCGCCGGATTTACGGCGAGCGGTCCGATTTTCGACTCGGCGCCAAGCCGATGGAGGTGCTGGCCGGCGCCGATGCCCTGGTGATCGTCACCGAGTGGAGCCTGTTCCGCAGCCCCGATTTCGACGCCATCCGCCAAGCCCTCAAACAGCCCGTGATCTTCGATGGCCGCAACCTCTACGATCCCGATTTCATGCGCGAGCAGGGCTTCGTCTACCATGCCATCGGCCGAGGTGAAACCCCATGATCGTCCCCGTCATCCTGTCCGGCGGCAGCGGCACCCGGCTGTGGCCGCTGTCGCGCGAGGCCTATCCCAAACAGTTCCTGCCGCTGGTGGACCAGTACACCATGCTGCAAAACACCGCGCTGCGGATTGCGGGTCTGAGCGACGTGGCCGCGCCGCTGATGGTCTGCAACGAGGAACACCGCTTCATGGTGGCCGAGCAGTTGCGCGCGGTCGGCATCCAGCCGGCGGCGGTGATGCTGGAGCCCGCCGGACGCAACACTGCGCCGGCGGTCGCGGTGGCGGCGCTGCACGCCCAGCGCGAGGGCGCCGATCCGACCCTGCTGGTGCTGCCGGCCGATCACGTCATCACCGATGTCGAAGGCTTTCGTACCGCCGTGCTCGAGGTCGCGCCCCACGCCGGGGCGGGCCGGCTGATCACCTTCGGCATCGTGCCGGCCACGCCGGAAACCGGCTATGGCTACATCAAGGCCGGGGCGCCGCTGGACGAATCGGGGGTATGCGTGGTGGAGCGCTTCGTCGAGAAGCCCGATCTCGCCACCGCGCAGGGTTATCTGAATTCCGGCCATTACTACTGGAACAGCGGCATGTTCATGTTCCGCGCCTCGGCGTTCCTGGCGGAACTGGAGCGTTTCGCCCCGGCGATGCTGGCCGCCTGCCAGCAGGCGCTGGCCGCCGGCCGGGCCGAACGGGATTTCCTGTGGCTGGATCGCGCGGCGTTCTCCGCCTGCCCCAAGGATTCGATCGACTACGCGGTCATGGAGAAGACCGAACGCGCCGTGGTGATGCCCCTAACGGTGGGCTGGAACGATGTCGGCTCCTGGGCGGCGCTGTGGGATGTGGGGACGCGCGACGACGCGGGAAACATCCAGCGGGGCGATGTTATCAGCGTGGGCACCCGCGATTCCTATATTGATGCCGGGTCCAGACTGGTCGCCGCCGTGGGAGTCGAGCATCTGGTGGTGGTCGAGACCGCCGATGCCGTGTTGGTCGCCAGCAAGGAGCGGGTGCAGGAGGTCAAGGCGGTCGTCAGCCGGCTCCAGGCCAACCGGCGCCCGGAAGGCCGCAACCACCGCAAGGTCTACCGACCTTGGGGCTGCTACGATTCGATCAATCTGGACGCCCGCTTCCAGGTCAAGCGCATCATGGTCAAGCCCGGCGCCTGCATCTCCTCGCAGATGCACCACCACCGCGCCGAGCATTGGGTGGTGGTCAGCGGCACCGCTCGCGTCCATCGTGGCGACGAGGTGTTTCTGCTGACCGAAAACCAGTCCACCTACATCCCGGTCGGCGTCCAGCACCGGCTGACGAATCCCGGCAAGATTCCGCTGGAGATCATCGAGGTACAATCGGGCAGCTACCTGGGCGAGGACGATATCGTCCGCTTCGAGGATGTTTACGGCCGGGGGAACGGCGAGACGTGAGGCGTGAGGCGCGAGGCGTGATGAGTATCGAACTGGCGTGTTTCAAGGCTTACGATATTCGCGGGCGAATTCCCGACGAATTGAACGAGGATTTGGCTTATCGCATCGGCCGGGCCTATGCCGTCTTTCTCAGACCCGGGCGGGTGGCGGTTGGCCACGACGTGCGGCTGGACAGTCCGGCGCTGAGCGCGGCTCTGGCCAGCGGGTTGCTGGACGGCGGCTCGGACGTGCTGGACATCGGGCTGTGCGGCACCGAGGAAATCTATTTCGCCGCCTTCCATCACCAACTGGACGGTGGAATCATGATCACCGCCAGCCACAATCCGATGGATTACAACGGCATGAAGCTGGTGCGCGAGCAGGCCCGGCCGATCAGCGGCGACAGCGGACTGTTCGATATCCGCGATCTGGCCGCCGCCAGCGATGAGTTCACGGTGGCCAACCGCCGCGGCCAGCGGGATTTTCAGCCGGACAAAAGCGCCTATATCGCCCATCTGCTGGGCTATATCGACCCCGGTGTCCTGCGACCGCTGAAGATCGTGGTCAACGCCGGCAACGGCGGCGCCGGACCGATCATCGATGCCCTGGAGCCGCATCTGCCGTTCCGCTTCGTCAAAATCCACCACGAGCCGGACGGTACGTTCCCCCACGGGATTCCCAATCCCCTGCTGCCGGAATGCCGCGACGCCACCGCGCGGGCCGTGCGCGAGCACGGGGCCGATCTGGGGCTGGCCTGGGACGGTGATTTCGACCGCTGCTTCTTTTTCGACGCTGGCGGCCGTTTCATCGAGGGTTACTACCTGGTCGGCCTGCTGGCCGAAACGATGCTGGCCCGGCGACCGGGCGCCAAAATCATCCATGACCCCCGGCTGACCTGGAACACCATCGAGCAGGTCCGCGCCGCCGGGGGCATGCCGGTGCAAAGCAAAACCGGCCATGCCTTCATCAAGGAGCGGATGCGGCGGGAAAACGCGATCTACGGCGGAGAGATGAGCGCCCATCATTACTTCCGCGACTTCGCCTACTGCGACAGCGGCATGATTCCATGGCTGCTGGTCGCCGAGCTGATTTGCCGCGCCGGCCAGTCGCTGGCGGCGCTGGTGGACGCGCGGATGCGGGCGTTTCCGTGCAGTGGCGAGATCAACTTCCGGGTCACCGACGCGCCAGCCAAAATCCGCGAAATCCTGGCCGCCTACGCCGACCGGCAGCCGATGCTGGACGAGACTGACGGCGTCAGCCTCGAATTCCCCGACTGGCGGTTCAACCTGCGCTGCTCCAACACCGAGCCATTGTTGCGGCTGAACGTCGAGACTCGCGGCGATCCGGACCTCCTGGAACGCCGGACTGCGGAATTGCGGGCGCTGATCGGCGGTTGAGGGGACATTGGGAAAAATCGACAGTTTGCAAGAATGCGCGCCGCAGTCTCGCAATGAGTGAAACACATTGAGATTGACTGGGTTTCACCCATTGACCGCCGTGTTGGATCGCCAGTTCGCCGCCAATACCAGCACCGCATCCCGCTGGCGGGCGTCGTCGAACATCGCGGCGATGCTTTTTCCGTCTGGCCGACATACATGTCCAGCAGGTCGGAGGCGCGCTTGACCAGGAGTGGCTTCTCCAGCGCGTCGGCGATATGGCGGGCCAGCTCCGATTTGCCGGTACCGGCGGGGCCGTGGAAGCAGAAGATGCCGTGCGGGCGGCGTTGCAGCGCCGCGATCAGCTTCGGGATGTCCCAGTCGACGTTGAGAAAGCGCAGGTCGTAGCCGGTCGGGACGTGATTGCGCGCCGGCGCCCGCTTCTGCCGGAGCAGCATCGCCAGACCTTCACGTTGGGTTTCAGGTGATGGTCGCAGCATAAGGCCGACACCCGACAGGATGCGTCGCCAAGGTTCCTCGCCAACAGCACAGGCAACTATGTTTATAATAAATGATTATTTGATATTTAATTTTTACTTACAAGAAAATATAAAAATCTCAATAACGGCGCTACCCAACCCAAGGCGAGCACCATGATTCATCTGATCGAGCCTCA
>JAVMKL010000017.1:0-9209 GCA_031732875.1 Candidatus Competibacter sp.
GGGTCCAGGAGGTCGGGTCGATCATCGAAGAACAGCGTGGGGGCGGGGATCACCTTCAGCCCCTGCGCCTGGAATGCTGCCACCGCCCGCGGCAGGTGCGCGGCGTTGCTGACCAGCAGAATGGTGTCTATGTGGCGCTCGCGGAGGAGGGCGGTGCTGTGGACGGCGTTTTCCCAGGTATCCCGGCTGGCGGTTTCGATCAGGACGCGCGGAATGCCAAACTCGGTTTCCAGGGTTTCCTTCATCAGTTCGGCCTCGGGGGGATCGACGTGGGTGGGGTCTTTGTCCCCCCTGGGGCGACCGCCAGCCGCCAGCACCGGCAGGCCGGTTTGCCGGGCCAATCGGGCGGCGTAGCGCACTCGGCCCAGCGTGCGGTCGTGCAAGGTTGGCCCGTCGCCATACTCCGGCGCTTCCTCGTGCAAACCACCCCCCAGTACTACGATCACCCCGGGTCGTTCCGCTTGCAGGACTCGTTCGACCAGCACTGGGTAGGGTTGCAGGGAACCGCTCAACAGGCTGGCGGTGAACGGGATGCTGAACCCATAGCCCAGCACCGTTCCGGCAACCAGCAACTTCAACCCAGCGCGTCGATACCGGCGCAATAACAACATGCCGGCCAAGCCCATCAACAAGGGGCCGCTCGGGGGAAGCAACAGGATTTTAACCAGCGTGGCGAAGGCGGTGATCGGCGGTTGCTCCGATGGAGAAAGGATGGACGGACTGGGTCGGTCAACGAGGCGTGGCTTGCCGCGCGGTTCTCTCGATGGCTTCCCCGGCGGACTTGATGTCCTGCCCGGCGCCTTTGATCGTATTGCAAGCGCTCAAGCCGCTTCCCGCGAGGATCAGGAGCGTGCCGAGCAGCAGGGGCATGATGGCGGTCGTGCGCTTCATCTATTCGATGACTCAAATAAATTCAATATTTTGTGAAATTATAGCGGATTCTGGCCGGACGGGACGGACGGAACGAGCGACGATGCGCGCGCGAGCCCGACGCCAGATTTTCCGGAAACGGGGTAAAGCGCTATGACGATGGCGATGGATGCTTTTATACTCAACCAGCGTGCAACGTTCATCTGTCCGTAATAAAACCATGATAGGAGGACACCCCGATGCTTGGAGAGAGCCACGATCTGTTCCACGAGTTTCCGGAGTACAGGGACCGTATCGCCGAACTGAAAGCTGCCGATCCCCGGTTCGCGGAACTGTACGACGAATACCATAAGGTCAACGGCGAAGTGGAGCGGATCGAGTTGCAAATCGAAACGCCCTCGGATTTTTACACTGAAACCCTGAAGAAAAAGCGGCTGCACCTGAAGGATGAGATTTACGCGATCCTGCGCAGGGTGGCGCGGGCACCGGTGGCGGCCTGAGGTTTTTCCAGATAATTTGAGGTGGTCGCGGGCACCGGACATCGCCCGCTGGTTACCTCCCTTGGAGATCAGGCAACCGGCGGCGGGGATCCGCCGCCGGTTGCCTTGCCGTTGATCGGACTCGACCGTGGAGTGTCGGGTGTCGAGCCGGCGAGTGGGACCGCGGCTTTAATGCGAGCACGCCGCGCCCGCTCGACCGGCGTTCCCGATTCGACCGGGGTTGCCGGCATCCGCCGATGAGAGATGGTTGGCGGGTTAGCTTCCGGTGTGGGCCCGGCGCGGACCCGGCGCAGCCAGCCGAGCACGCGGCGTTCGATGGCTTCCTGGCCAGCCGGTGGGAGATCCCTGAATATCAACGCTCCAACACCGAGCAGCAGGGTCAGGCCACCCAGGAAAGATACCAGTGGCTGCATGAAGGCGATTGCCAGCACCGCCAGCACCGCCAGCACGATATGCCGGATTTTCAAAATGCATGCCCTCCCATCCCCACCCATTATCGATCGATCAGGGCCGGTTCGCCCGCTTCCCGGCCCAGACGGTTTGGCGAGCAAGAATGATCGTGCAGTTATCGTCCGGCTGGCTTTGCTGTTGCCGGATAGCTTGGGCCAGCTCGGCGAGCATCGTGTCGAGTAGTTCCTCGAGAGGGCTTTGAGGTTGCGCCAGCAGCGCTGGCCAGCGCTGGATGAACGCCTGCGGCTCGGACAGATGCCAGAGGCCATCGCTGGCCAGCAGATAGATCCATCCCGGCTCCAGTACCAGGGTACGGCGGTCGCTCAGCCCGCGCAGGAACAGGGGCAAGTTACCGTCGTGCAGTTCGAACAACTCCGCATCGAGGGTTTCCGCGTAAAGGCTTGGCACGCCCAGGGTGCTGCCTAGAATGAAGGCCTGACTGATCTGGGAACTGGTTTGCAGGTGAACCTGCCGGCGCCATTGAGCGCCGTCCAACAGACCGAGCATCGCCAGGTGGGTGGCCGGCACGTGGTCCACGGTCAGGCATCGCGCCTGCCGTGAATCGACGGCGTAAAACCGCGAATCGCCGACGTGGAACAGCAGGGCGGGGCCTGCGGCGGGAATTTCCAGGACAATGAGGGTACAGCCGGTTTCCAGGCCCGCCTGTTGAAACTCCTGATAGAGTTGTCGATGCAAGGTGGTCAGAGCGACCGAGATCTGGTCCAAGGTGAAAGCAGCCGGCAGGTCAAGCAGTCCCTCCACGGTCTTTTCGGCCGCCTCCCGGCCATTGCTGTGGCCGCCCATCCCGTCGAGAACGGCAAGCCGCTGGTGTCCGGCCGGCCAGTCGAGCAGTTGCAGCGTGGCTTCCTGTTCGTGCCAGAGAAAACGGGCCCGGCCCTGGCCGTCGACGACCAGGAAATTGTCCTGATTGTCCCGGCGCCCGTGACCGGTCGGCGAGCGCAGCGAGCGCACCGCGATTTCCAGCGAAAACTCGGGACGGGCCAACGTCCGTGCGGCGCCATCGGCGGTGTGGGTGGCGGGATGACGAGAAATAGGCATCTCTCTAAAGAGGCGGTCGTGGCGGAGTGTCGAAAGCGTGCGTGTGGCGAGTGTAGTCGTATCTGTTTGTACGGAACCGGCGGATGGATGCATTTTACCCTTCTGCTAGACTAGACCATAATGCGATTTTCGATGGTCAATTTAAACATATTTCTTATTGGAGCCGTTTGGTAAATCCATGGCTTTGGATCTCGAAAAGCGTCTTGAGGAACTTGTGGAGGCGTATGCCGCCGGCCGGTTGGATGATGCCGAGCTGGCGCGTCGTCGGGAAGAATTGCTGCGAGCGGCAGCATCGGAAAATGGCTCGCATTCGGATGGCAGGGCCACGGTAGGCGATAGAGAATCGTCCGATCCGGAAGCTCGGGTATCCATCGGAGAAGCCAGGCCGGGAGTGCTGGATGTCGGGATGGTGATCGGCCCTCCCGACCGCCAAGTCCGGTTACTGAGCGACCTCAGCGGCAAGAGGCGGATCTGGCTAGTGCGCGCCACATCGCCGGAGCCTCGGGATGGCGGCGAAGCTGCGGATGATTTCTCGGCCATCAAAATCTTTCTGCCTGCGAGCCATGCGCCCGGGCCGCGCGAACCCGCACGCGACGAGCGGGCTCATCGGGCGGATCTCATCGGCTTGCGAGCTTATCTGACCAAGGTCAGGGCGCGGGTGGAGCAGGCCATGAAGCTCGCTCATCCCAATATTGCCAGCGTTTACGGATGGCGATACGGCGCGGATGGCTGGCCGTTCGCGGAGATGGAGTATGTCGACCCCCATCACGGCCGCGGCCTGGGCCAACTGCTGCTCGAGCAAGGTTCGAACGGGTTTCCCTGGGATATCATTTTGGGATGGCTGCGTCCTGTCGCCGCCGCGTTGGATTATGCTCGTCGCGAACATCGATTCGCTCACCAGCACCTCGGCGCGGACACGGTTTTCGTTACCGACCAGGGGACGATCAAGCTGTTGGGGTTCGGTCTGGCGCTCGAGACGCGGGAGCCTCGCAGCGTTCTGTTCGGTTCCGCTGGCCCGGTTGGAGGAGCGGCAGAGGGTTCGGCCGAGTCGGTCACCGCCGAAACCGCCTTCCGCCGCGACGTGTTCGCGCTGGCGTTGCTGGCTTATCAATTGTTGGCGGGGCGAAGTGCCTACGATATTCAGAGTCCGTCCTCGAATCTGCTCCAGCGCCCGCCCGGATTGACGGACGATGCCTGGCGCGTGCTGCGGCAGGGACTGGCTTATCCCAGCGAACTTTGTCCGACCGATGCCGGCAGGTTCCTGGAGGATTTCGCGGTGGCGCAAGGGCCGGTATCGGGTATCCAGCCGGATCGCGACCCCGCCCTGAAACGGCGATGGATGTTAGTGGTGGGGCTGGTATTGGTGGTTACGCTGGGAGGCTATTGGCTTGCCTCGCGGGTAGGCAGAACGCCTGGAATGGAGTGGCCGACGGGGGGCGATACCCGTGAGGGAACGCGATCCAGTCAATTGGTTCAGGGATCGGAGATGTCGCTGGCCGGAGGGATGGCCGTTTCGATACAGGAAGCCGAACGCGAAGCCGATTTACGCGCCTTCGAGGCCGCCAAACGGGTGGATACGCTGGTCGCCTACCGGCTCTATCTTCAGCGCTGCCCGCGCTGCGGTTTTGGCCAGGAAGTGCATGCCGCCGTGCGGCGGCTGGAAACCCAGGAAAAGATCGACAAGCTCAAAACGGACTTTCAAACGCTGGCGATGGCCCTGGAACGCGAGGGCCGCGAGGATCGGGGAGATGAGGCGCTGTCTCGACTGAATGCGCTGGTGGTGCTGACGCCCGACGATTCTTTCGTCGTGGCGGGACGGCGGCGTCTTGCGCTCGCCTGGGCGGCGTTGGCACAGGCGAGCCTGAACAGGCCGGATCTGCCCGAAGCCCGGAAGTGGCTGAAGAAAGCCGAGACGGCTCGACCGGGGCTTCCGGAACTGGTGGCCCTGGCCCGGAGCCTGGAACAGGCGGAAAGCGTGGAACGGATCAAGCAGCAGGATGCCGAGTTGTTCACCGCCGCCCGGCGCGCCAACACCCGCAAGGCATACTGGACATATCTCGAGCGCTGTTCTACCCCCTGTAACCACCGCGCGGAAGCCGAGGCGGCGCTGGCCCGGTTGGCGCCGGCCAATCCGGTGATGCGAGATCGACTGAACGACGGTTCGCAAGGCCCGGAGATGGTGGTGATTCCGGCTGGCGCGTTCCTGATGGGTTCTCCTTTCCAGGAGAAGGGCCGCTACGAGGACGAGCAGCAACGTTCGATGTGGATCGGCAAACCGTTCGCCATCGGCCGATACGAAGTGATGCTCCACGAGTACGACCGATTTGCGACGGCGACTGGGCGGGTTTTGCCCAACGATCAGGGTTGGGGACGCGGCCGGCGGCCGGTCATCAACGTCAATTGGCGGGATGCCACGGCTTACGCCGAATGGTTGTCCCAGCAAACGGGTTACCGCTACCGTTTGCCGACCGAGCCGGAATGGGAATATGCGGCGCGGGCCGGGACGACGACCAGCCGTTACTGGGGCGACGATCCCGATCAGGGTTGCGCCTACGCCAACGCGGCCGATCTGGATGGCAAACAAATGTTTGTGGGCTGGACGGTGATGAAGTGTCGCGATGGCCATGTCTACACGGCTCCGGCCGGTAGTTATCGGAGCAACGATTTTGGCCTGTACGACATGGCCGGCAACGTGCTGGAGTGGACCTGCTCGCTCTATGAAAAGGATTCCCAGTCACCCGCTCAGCGCTGCGAGGAACCGATCGCGGAACGCCAGTTCGTAGTGCGCGGTGGGTCCTGGAACGACGAACCGCGCAACGTTCGGTCGGCGGATCGGCATCGCAACCAGCCCGAGTTCCAGGATTATTTCCTCGGGTTTCGGTTGGTTCGCGAACTGCCTTGAGCGGTCTCGGTTTCGCCTGAAGACAGACCAGGGAAGACCTTTTCTGGAACGCGAATCCGGTGTGCGTTTGTAATAGGGACAGGTAAAATCAGCCGAACGAACTGGCTGGTCCGAATGAGGTGACTGGCTGATTTTCGGGATTTCCGGAACAATCGCGCGGCCCCGCCGGAGGTGCCTGACAGCGCTCCCGATACCACGATAGGATGCCATGATCAAGAAATCCAACACGCTCCCCGCCGGTTATCGCCTGCATCACTACCGCATCGAAGCGGTTCTG
Source organism: Candidatus Competibacter sp. (assembly GCA_031732875.1). GTDB lineage: Bacteria > Pseudomonadota > Gammaproteobacteria > Competibacterales > Competibacteraceae > JAVMKJ01. The sequence goes on from JAVMKL010000017.1 coordinate 6,059, forward strand.
GGGGCGGGCGGATTCGGTATCACCTACAAGGCCGTGCACGAGGCCCTGCAGACTCGCGCGGCCATCAAGGAATACTTTCCGGTCGAATGGTCCTATCGGGACCGCGACGAAATCAATGTATTGGCCAATACCCAGGGCGCGCTGCCGACCTCGGAAGCCGGACAGGAGGCCTGTTATGCTTGGGGGCTGGAGCGGTTTCTCAACGAAGCCAGGATCCTGGCACAGGTCAGCCACGTCGGCGTGGTGCGGGTGCGGGACTTCTTCGAAGCGAACGGTACCGCCTACATCGTCATGGACTACGAGGATGGCGAACCGCTCAGTCAGTTTCTGCAGCGGGATAAGGTCCTGCCCGAGGATCGTGTCCGCCGGTTGATCGGCGACGTATTGCCGGCTTTGGAGGCGGTTCATGCCCAGGGTTATCTGCATCGCGACCTGAAGCCCGCCAATCTCTATTACCGCTCGGATGGTCGGACGATCCTGATCGACTTCGGCGCGGCCCGCCAGGCGCTCGGCCGGCGCAGCAAGAGCGTCACCAGCGTCTTCTCACCCGGCTACTCGCCGATCGAGCAATATCTGGTCGACGGCAAGGGGTATGGACCCTGGACCGATATCTATGCCTTGGGCGCGGTGCTGTATCATTGCGTGACCGGCACGGCACCCATCGAGGCCCCGGCACGGGTTCTCGACGACCCGCTGCGGCCCGCTGCGGAGGTGGCGGCCGGCAAGTACAGCCCGGTGTTGTTGCGACTCATCGATCGTGCCATGGCGGTCCGCCCCGAAAAGCGTTTCCAGACGATCGCGCAGATGCGGACGGCGTTGGAGGCCCCGCCGGATGAAGACGGCGGGGTTACGGTCAAGCTGGAATTGCCCTTGCGGCCGGATCACCTGCATCGGAGCGGCGAGAAACCCCGATTGGCGAGTATCGAGCCGGCGCGGCAGCCCCCTAAACCCCCACCCTTGCCGAAACCTCGCTGGCTGGATTGGCGCTGGGGCGCTGGCGTGGTGGCGGTGGTGGCAATGGTGGCCGGAGGGGTCGCGGTCTGGCTGAAGAACCTCCCATCCCCGCCGGAGATTCCGCCGACTCCACCGGTCAAGCCAGTCGCAAGCGAACCACCGTCCGTTCCGCCGATCAAGCCGGCTGCAAACCTGCCACCCGTCAAACCCCAACCGGGTCAGGTTTACACCGAGCCCTTGACTGGCATGGCGTTCGTCTGGGTTCCGCCGGGTTGCTTTCTCATGGGCAGTCCGGAAACAGAAAAAGATCGCAGTGCCAACGAGATACCCCATCAGATTTGCCTGAAGGGTTTCTGGATGGGCAGGACCGAAGCGACCAATGCCCAGTACCGGCGGTTCGACTCCAGCCACGACAGCGGCGCTTATGAAGCCCACAACCTGAACGAGTCCGACCAGCCGGTGGTCCGGGTTAGCTGGCGGGAAGCGCTCGCCTATGCCGACTGGCTTTCGGAGAAGTCGGGACTGCACTTCCGCCTGCCGACGGAAGCGGAATGGGAGTACGCGGCGCGCGCTGGCAAGACCGATTCCCGTTACTGGGGCGACGATCCGAACCAGGCTTGCCGATATGCCAACATCTACGACGAGACTGCCCGGAAGACCAAGCCGTTCAACTGGGCCAGCTATCCTTGCGAGGATGGTCAGGTCGTGGTCGCGCCTGTCGGCAAATACGCGGCCAACGCGTTCGGCGTGTACGACATGCTGGGCAATGTCGCCGAATGGACCTGCTCCGAATACGATAGCACCTACGCTGGTGGTGAAACCCGGTGCGCGGACCGGACCGGCGCGACCGGTGGCCGGCGGGTGTTGCGCGGGGGGTCGTGGTCCGATTACCCCGGACTGGTTCGGTTCGCCTATCGTTTCCCGGCCGCGCCGGAATATCGAAAATTCGACTTGGGATTTCGTTTGGTGCTGGAGCCATGATGGATAAAGGGACACGCAGCGGGGGAGATGGCATGAGCAAAAGTGCTTTATATGCCTTTGCGCTACTGGCGCTGGTGTTGATGTTCGTGGCCGGGCCGGCTCGTGCGGCAGGCGGATCGGGCGACGAGCGGATGACGGCGACGGTGGTCGAGTTCAGCGTCCGGGGCGATCTGAACGAGCAGGCGGGCGCCATCATCGCCGATCTGATGATGTCGGCCATTGCCAATACCGGCCGTTTCACCCTGAAGGATCGGTTGTCGCTGGCGGCTGCGGCCCGGATCGCCAAGGCCCAGGAACTCGGTTCCACCGGTTTGCTCGATCCCAAGACCGCCGCCGAGTTGGGCCGCCTGTACGGGGTGGATGCCGTGGTGACGGGCGGAGTCTATAAGCTGGGCGATCTGATTACCGTCACCGCGCGGCTGATCGATACCAAGACGGCTTCCCTCTTGCGCAGCGGTCAGATCCAGGGCAAGGACATCGACGCCATCCAGGTCAAGGTCAACGAACTGGCGGCGATGATCACGGCGCCGCCGGAACCGTCGCCGACCTACGCGCTGACCGTCAAGACCGATCCGGTCGATGCCAGCGTTCGGCTGCCGAACGCCGCGACACCCTACCAGCCCGGCGTACGGCTGCAACCCGGCGACTACGACGTCGAGGTGACGCAGCCCGGCTACGTGGCGCGTAAGGAATCGGTCCGGATCGGGGATCGCGACGTAACGGTCACCGTCGTGCTGGAAAAGGCCAAATTCGGCCTGACGGTTCGTCCGGAACCCGCGGACGCCCAAATCCGATTGCTCGACAGTTCGATCACCTATCGTCCGGGCGTGGCATTGGCGCCGGGGAATTATGAGATCGAAGTGATGCGGGAAGGCTACCTGTCCCGCAAGTTTCCGGTACGGATCGTGGATGGCGAGGTGACCGTGCCGGTGATGTTGGAAAAGGCGCCGCCGCTGCGGCAGGAACAATATCGCCTGACCGTACTGGCCGATCCTCCGCAGGCCTCGGTACGGCTGTTGAATTCAAGGACCCCTTATCAGCCCGGCGTGCAATTGTCGCCGGGTGACTACCAACTCGAAATCACCTCGGTCGGTTACGAACCCGCGCGGCTGTCGGTTCGGATCGCCAACAGCGACCTGATGATGCCGGTTAACCTGAAGAAGATCGAGCAACCGGCCACCTATCGCCTGACCGTGCAGCCGAACCCGCCGACCGC
>JAVMKL010000018.1:0-9202 GCA_031732875.1 Candidatus Competibacter sp.
CGCCATTTACCGTCCGGCGACGCTGCGTGCCATGCGCTCCGCCGGGTTGCGTCCGCTCAGTTACCGCCTGCGCACCGAATTGGCCATCGAAGCCTGGCACTGGAACCCGCGCGGCCGCTGGAGCGACGAAAAGCACGCGCAAGGCTACTGGATCTCAGACGACCGCCCCGGCGCGGCCATTCTCTCGTCTCACGGCTACCGGCTGCCGCGCCGTGGCAACACCCTCGACCAGGCGGAAAACAACGGTTATTCGCGACTGGCCGACGACGATTTGCACGCCTTCTGGAAGAGCAACCCCTATCTGGATCGCCGTTATACCGGCGAGGATGACAGCCGACACCCGCAATGGCTGATCGCCGATCTTGGGAAGCGTACTCCGTTGAACGCGATCCGCTTGGTCTGGGGGATACCCTATGCCGTCCGCTACCAGGTTCAGTACTGGGAAGGCGAAGACCCGGATGATCCGGACGAATATCCCGAAGGCCACTGGCAGACCTTTCCCAACGGTACGGCGATCCAGGGGAGCGGTGGTGACGGTACCCTGCGCCTGGCTCGGGACGAGGTCCCGGCGCGCTATCTGCGGGTATTGCTGGAGGAATCCTCGGCAACCGCGCCGCCGGGCGCGAAAGACCCGCGCGACGCCCTCGGCTACGCGATACGGGAAGTGTATATCGGTACGCTGGACGCCGCCGGCCAGTTGCGGGATGCGGTACGTCACGCCGCCAACCGCGACGGTCAAACCCGGTTTTTCGTCTCTTCCACCGACCCCTGGCATCGAGCGAGCGATCTGGATCCCCAGGTGGAGCAAGCCGGCATCGATCGGGTATTCGCCAGCGGCCTGGCCCGCGGATTGCCGATGCTGGTTCCGGTGGGGGTCTTGTACGATACACCGGACAACGCCGCCGCCCTGCTGCGCTATTTGAAGCGGCGTGGCTACCCGTTGCGCGGCCTCGAACTGGGCGAGGAGCCGGATGGCCAGCGCGCGGCGCCGGAGGACTACGGCGCGCTGTACCTGCAAGCGGCGGACGCGCTGCGCGCGGTGGATACGGCTATGATCCTGGGCGGACCGTCCTTCCAGTCGCTGTGGGACGAGCCGATGATGGCCTGGGCGGGAACGTCGGTGGCGCCCGACCGGCCGTGGCTGGCCCGTCTGCTGACCTATTTACAGGAGCGCGGGCGAGCGGCCGATCTGGGTTTCCTGTCCTTCGAGTGGTACCCGTTCGACGAGATTTGCGAACCGTCGGCACCCCAATTACGACAGGCCCCCGCGTTGCTGGCCGATGCGCTGGCCAACCTCTACGACCAAGGGTTGCCCCGCTCCACGCCGTTGATCATGGCCGAGTACGGCTACTCGGCTTTCTCTACCCAGGCCGAAGTCGATCTGCCCGGCGCGCTGTTCAACGCCGATGCGGTCGGAGCCTTCCTGACCTGGGGCGGCGCCGTCGCCTATCTGTACGGCTACGAACCCAGCCCGATTTATCAGGGACCCGATTGCGACACCTGGGGCAACAACACCCTGTTCCTGTCCGACGAGCAACGGCGTATCCTGGCGCGCACCGCGACCTACCACGGTGCCAAACTGCTGGCGCGCCGATGGGCCGGGAACCCGAATCGGCTCCATCGGGTCTATCCAGCGCGAGTGGATATCGATGCCCCGGACGGCGCGTCGCCTCCGACCGCTTACGCGGTCCAGCGTCCCGACGGTCTGTGGGCAGTGCTGCTGGTCAACAAGGACCCGCAACGGGAATGGACGGTTAGGCCGCGCTTCGTGGGGCCCGAGCAGGGCGCGCTCACCCGCTTGCAAGGCCCGGCCGACCTGTACCAGTTCTCCGCCGCTCAGTACCATTGGCGAGCGAATGGCGAGCACGGTCGCCCGCAGCGCAGCTGGCCTCCCCGACATACCGTGCTGCGCGAACGCGCTCCGCTGCGTGTCCGACTGCCGCCTTGGTCGCTGACGGTCATCCGGAGCGGGGGACCGCGGGGCCAGTTGCGCCAGGATTCGCCGCGATAGCCGCCGGCACCAGAACCATGATCGGCGAGCCTAGCTTGCCACCAAGAGACAATCCCTGTTATGTCCCATCCATCACTTGGTGATTCGCCGCCAAGTCCAGCGGAAAGCGGGAAAGCGGTCAAACCGGTCTTCTTCGATCCGGCCCGCAAACGCTGGCCGCGCCTGCGGCTCGGGATGACGCTGATCGGCCTGTCACTGTCGCTGTTGCTGGGAATGCTGGTCCTGAGCATCCTGGCCAGTCCGGTGCTACCGGCGCTCAATCTGCCGGGCGCCAGCTTCTTGCCGCAAGGCGCGCACGCCGTGCCAGCCGTTCCCGCGCTCTCCCCCGAGCGACCGTTGACGCGCCGCGAACGTGCCTTGCGCAATGACCAGGTCAAGCTGGCGCGCGAGCGCGAGCGCGGCTTGCAGCAATTGCTGACCCAGTCTCACAAGGCAAACCGCAACCCGGACAACCAACCCCTCGCCATCGGGTTCTTCGTCAATTGGGACGACTCCAGCATGAGTTCGCTCAAGCAAAATCTCGACAGCCTGGATATGGTGATCGCCGAATGGCTGCATCTGGCGGCCGAGGACGGTTCGCTGCGGGAGAACGACCCGATTCGAACGACCCACGTGGTTGATTACATCCGCATCCATCGCCCCGATTTGTCTATCGTGCCACTGGTTAACAATTGGAACGGTCATGAATGGGAGGGGGCGAAGCTGGCCCGCATGTTAGCTAACCCGGCGGCGCGGGCACGGACGATCGGACAGTTGATCGCCTATGTGGAGCGCCAGCATTTCGCCGGGATCAGCATCGACTTCGAGGAAATCGGACCCAAGGCTCAGCCTGACTTCCAGCGCTTCATGGCGGAGTTATACGCCGTTTTCCATCCCCGGAACCTGCGGGTCTCGGCGAACGTACCGGCCAGCGATCCGGCTTTCGATTACCGCAGGTTGGCGAATAACGCCGATTACCTGATTCTGATGGCCTACGACGAGCACTGGGCTACCGGCGCGCCCGGTCCGATCGCCAGCTTGCCCTGGTTCGCCAAGGTGTTGCGCGAGCGCCAGCGCGATGTGCCCGCCGACAAGACGATTGTGGCGGTCGGCAATTACGCCTACGACTGGGAAAAGGGTCACCCCGCCGAGGAACGGACCTTTGAGGAAGCGGTGCTCATCGCCAAGGAGTCGGAAGGCAAGATCCGGCTTGACCGGGCTTCCCTCAACCCCACGTTCGACTATGCCGACGACGACGATCACATTCACCATGTGTGGATGCTGGACGCCGTGACCGCGTTCAACCAGTTGGTGGTCGCCCGGTCGGTGGGGCCAAGGGGGGTCGCCTTGTGGCGGTTGGGTAGCGAGGACCCGGCATTGTGGCAAGTGTTCGGCAAGAACGGCCCGCTGGACGCGGCGCGCGCCGCCCAACTCGGCGATATTCGCTTCGGCTATGGGCTGGACTATGAAGGCAAGGGTGAAGTTCTTGAGATCACCGCCCAACCGCAACCGGGGAACCGGACCATCGAATTCGATCCAAGGCGCGAGTTGATTACCGCCGAGCATTTTACGGTATTCCCCTCGCCCTATGTCATCACCCGCCACGGCGGCGCGGACCGCAAGGTGGCGCTGACCTTTGACGACGGTCCCGATCCCCGCTACACGCCGCAAATCCTCGACGCCCTGCGCGAAGCGGGAGTGCCGGCGACCTTCTTCATCGTCGGCGTCAACGGTCAGTTGCATCCGGAGCTGCTGCGCCGGGAGATGGATGAAGGCCATGAAATTGGCAATCATACCTACACCCATCCCAATATCGCGTTTATCTCTCCCAAGCAGTTCCAACTCGAACTGTCCGCGACCCAGCATCTGTTGGCCAGCGTGGTGGGCCGTCATTCGCTGCTGTTTCGGCCGCCCTACGCGGTCGATGCCGAGCCGGAGACCATCGACCAGATGCGCCCTGTCGAATTGGCGGCCGCGCAAGGTTATCTCGTGGTGGGCATGCAGATCGACCCGGACGACTGGGAGCGCCCGGGGGTGGATGAGATCGTGCGGCGGACCGTGGAGGAGGCGGAGCGCGGCGAAGGCAACATGATCCTGCTGCACGATTCCGGCGGCGATCGCAGCCAGACGGTGCTGGCGATCCCCAGAATCGTCGAGGAGCTGCGCAAGCGGGGCTTCCAGTTTGTTTCCGTTGCCGACCTGCTGGGCCGCGGCCGCGACGATGTGATGCCGCCGGTGCCGCCCGAGGGCTTGTGGCAGACCTGGCTGGATGGGGCGGCGTTCGGTGTGCTCAACTGGTCGGCCGCGGCCATCCATTGGCTGTTCCTGCTGGGCATCGTGCTGGGTATCGCGCGGTTGCTGTTCGTTGGGGCGCTCGCCCTGTACCAGCGTTGGCGCCAGCGCCACGCCGTCTTCGACCCGGCGTATTCGACCTCGGTGGCGGTGGTGGTGCCCGCTTACAACGAGGACAGGGTGATCGTACAAACCATCGCTTCCCTGCTGGCCTGCGACCAGCCGGAGCAATTCGAAATCATCGTGGTGGATGATGGTTCCAGCGATGCCACGTACCGCGTGGCGCGCGAGGCCTTCGCCAGCGATCCGCGGGTGCGGGTGTACACTAAACCCAACGGCGGCAAGCCAGCGGCGCTCAATTTCGGCATGGCGCGGACTCGGGCGGAGATCGTGGTGGCCCTGGATGCCGACACGGTGTTTGCTCGCGATACGATTCTCAAGCTGGTCCGGCATTTCGTCGATCCAAAGGTCGGCGCGGTCGCCGGTAATGCCAAGGTCGGCAACCGGATTAACCTGCTGACCCGCTGGCAGGCGTTGGAGTACATCACCAGCCAGAATCTGGACCGGCGCGCCTTCCATGTGCTCAACTGCATCACGGTGGTGCCCGGCGCGGTGGGGGCTTGGCGGCGCGAGTTGATCGAACGAGCAGGTGGTTTCACCCATCTGACCCTGGCAGAGGACGCCGATCTGACCTTGGCGATCCGCAAGCTGGGCTACGCCATCGTTTACGAGGACGAGGCGGTCGCGCTGACCGAGGCGCCCGATACGGTGCGTGGTTTCATCCGCCAGCGCTACCGCTGGATGTACGGCACCATGCAAGCGGCCTGGAAACACCGCGACGTGCTGTTCCGCCCCCGCTTCGGCGCGCTGGGCTTTGTCGCTCTGCCCAACGTGATTGTTTTCCAGGTGTTGTTCCCCCTGGTCTCGCCGATCATGGACCTGCTGTTGATCGGTTCGCTGGGGACGGCGGCGTTCGACCACTGGCAGCACCCGGCCGAGTATTCCCCCGACGCCTTGTGGCGGGTGTTGTTTTACTATGCCCTGTTCGTGACGGTGGACTATCTGGCCGCCATCCTGGCTTTCGCCTTGGAGCGCAAGGAGAACTGGTGGTTGCTGATCTGGCTGTTCTGGCAGCGCTTCTTCTACCGCCAGTTGATGTACTACGTGGCGATCAAGAGCACCCTGACGTCGTTGCGGGGCGTGCTGGTGGGCTGGGGCAAGCTGGAACGCAAGGCGACGGTGCAGGCGGTGGGTTGATCTTGATGGTTTGGAACAACCCACTCCAATCATCATTCTCTAGCCGGCGGTTTAGATCGCTTGGGCCAGAATGACCAGGAGGGCGGTGCCCACCGCAAGCACGAGGATGGAAAACGTTGCCGGCATGCTGAACCAGCGGCGGGATTTGCGCTGGGTTTCCAAGGTTTCGAGCGTTGCCCGCAGCCGGACGAGTTCCTGATCGACACCCTGCGATCGTTCGCTTTGAGTGGTTTCGCTGGCGGCAAGTTGGTGTTGGAATTCCTGAATCCATTCCACGACATTGGTCGCCAGGGTCACGACTTTTTCCTGGGTGACGCGGACTTCGGTCTGGATGGTTTCGATGGTGGCGGTCAGCCCGGTCAGGTGTTCCGATTGTTCGCCCAGCCTGGCTTCCAACCCCGCGATTCGAGAATCATGGCCGGTTTGCCGAAGGTCCACTTCAGATGATGGCGATTCCGCCTGGATTTGCCGGATGGCGTCCTTGAGCAGGATGAGTTCCTGTTCCTGAACGGCCAGCCCCCGTTCGAGAGCGCTCAACTGTCGCGGTGGGGATTCCAGCTTCCCGAACTGTTGCTGAAGATCCCGAATGTCCGCGTTCAAGCCCCGGAATTGCTCGAAATAGTCGCCGAACGTCTGCGCCTGGCCGATCAGGCGGGTGGCAAGAGCGGTAACCATTTCCTGGAGGGTATCCAGGTCCTGCCGAAGTTGACGCACCTCCGGGGTGCTGGTTTCCGGGAACGGCGCCGGGTGCTCGATGGCTAGGGCCGGCGAAGATTGTTCCGCTTGGTATCGCTGGATGTCCTGCTGGAGGTGGCCGATCCGCTCGGACGCATCCTGGGATTCCAGTCGCTGGTTTTCGATCCGGGTACTCAGGTCGGCGAATTGTTGCTGTGTGACTTCGCGCAGATCGGCCAGCGTTCGAGCCTGGGATGCCAGGGTCTCCCGCAGGGGAGCGAGTTCGATCCGCGCGCCGGAGAAGGGCGGGTTGGAGTCGCCGGTCGAGGACTGGGCTTCGGGACCGGACCGGGTAAGGATGGTTTGCAGTTGGCTCAGATGGGTCTGGCATGCCGCCAGACTCTCGTGCCAGTTCTGATCGAGTTCCCGAAGCGTGTCGCTCTGAGTGGTCAGATCGGTTTGCAGGACGTTCAGGACCTGGCGGGTGGAGTTGGTGTCCGCCGATACCTTGCCCATCAGAATTTCCAGATGTTTCAGGCGTTCCTGCTGCTTTTGCAATTCCTCCCGGGCGGCGATCGAGAATTCGGCGAGTTCGTCGAGCCGGTTCTGCCGCGTTTCAAGTCGCATCCGGGCCGATTCGCCCGATTCGACTGCCTGGTTAAGGGTATCGAGAGCCTGAGTGTGTTGTTCGAGTTCCGTTCTCAACTCGGTCAGACCGTGAAGGATGGACCGAGAGTCCCGGTCGCGGGTTTCTAGGGCGGTTTCGAACTGGAACAGGCGCTGGTAGTGGGCTTCCACCTGGGCGGCGAACTGTTCCAACCGTTCCTGGCCGGTACGAGCCGTTCGTTCCATTAGCCCGAGTTGGGTTTGGTGGCGCTCGAGTTGTTCTTCCAGTGGCTCGATCCGGGCGACGGGGACGATCCTCTGTTCCAGGGTGTTCAGTTCCTGGCGCAGGACGACGCTTTGTGCCCGCAGATCGCTAGCCAGGGTCGCGAGGCTTTGCCGGATTTGCTGCCGGTCCTGCTCGAGGGTGGCGACCGTGGTGGCGACGGCGTGCAACCGGTCGTACTGCGCCCCGGAGTCCGCCTCCAGCGCTCCCAGCTTTCGGCGCAGGTTCTGGAAAAAGTCGATCGCTCCGGCCAGGGAAGATTCAAATTCGGTTGCGTCGTTCATGGCGTCGCGTCGCTCGGGTTGGATCAAGGGGCTCGCTGGCTGCTGGCTATCGATAAGTATGACCGATTACGAGGAATCTTGTGATTCGACAGCAACCCTGATGGAAACTATAGTAACCGTCAGGGCCATGCGCGCGGGCAGCGGCGACGCGATTTCGCCACCGGTGTCCGGTGAAGCTGGTCCTCGTTCATCCGGTTTCGCCAGCGTTTCAACAACCTGAATAAGGAACTGTCCATGTCCGTTCCCAGCAACCTGCCGGTCTGGCAAGAACTGAAAGCCCATCACGCTGCTGTCGCCGACCTGCATCTGCGCGATCTGTTCGCCGCCGATTCCGAGCGATTTACCCGGTTCTCCCGGCGCTTTGGCGATCTGCTGGTGGATTTTTCCAAACACCGCATCACCGATGAATCCTTTCGCCTACTGGTCGAACTGGCTCGCCAGGCTCAGGTGCCGACCTGGATCGGGCGGATGTTCGGCGGCGAGATCATCAACCACACCGAACAGCGGGCCGTGCTGCACGTCGCCCTGCGCAATCGAAGCAACCGGCCGATCCTGGTCAAGGGTCAGGACGTGATGCCGGAGGTGAACGAGGTGCTGGAGCACATGCGCAAGTTCGCCGACCAGATTCGCCGCGGCAAGTGGCGCGGCCATACTGGCAAGCGGATCCGCGACGTGGTCAACATCGGTATCGGTGGTTCCGACCTGGGGCCGAAAATGATCTGCCAGGCACTGGAGCCCTATGGCGATCCGACCCTGCGGATGCATTTCGTGTCCAACGTGGACGGCGCCCACATCAGCCACGTCCTGGCCGAATGCGACCCCGAAACCACTCTGTTCATCGTCGCCTCCAAGACTTTCACCACCCAAGAGACCATGACCAACGCCCATACCGCCCGGGCCTGGCTGATCCGGGAACTGGGCGACGAGTTAGCGGTGGCCCGGCACTTCGTCGCGGTATCCACCAACGCCGTGGGGGTGAGCAAGTTTGGTATCGATACCGCCAACATGTTCGAGTTCTGGGACTGGGTCGGCGGGCGGTACTCGCTGTGGTCGGCCATCGGCCTGCCGATCATGGTCTATCTGGGCATGGACCATTTCATCGAACTGCTGGAAGGCGCGCACGAGATGGACGAGCACTTCCGCACCGCGCCGCTGGAGGAAAACCTGCCGGTGATCCTGGCGCTGCTCGGAGTCTGGTACATCGACTTCTTCGGCGCCGACAGCCATGTCATGCTGGTTTACGACGACTATCTGCGCTCGCTGCCGGATTACCTGCAACAACTGGACATGGAGAGCAACGGCAAGACCATCGACCGGGATGGCCAGATGGTTCGAGTCAACACCGGACCGATTCTGTGGGGCGGCCTGGGTAACAACGGTCAGCACGCCTTCTACCAGTTGCTGCATCAGGGCACGCATTTGGTGCCGGCGGATTTCCTGGCTCCAGCACATAGCCCGAACCCGGTCGGCGACCATCACCCGATCCTGCTGGCCAACTGCCTGGCCCAGGCCGAGGCGCTGATGGTCGGCAAGACCGAGGCGCAGGCCCGCGCCGAACTGGAGCAGCAGGGCTCGAGCGGCGAGGCGCTGGAAAAGCTGCTGCCCTACAAGGTGTTCCCCGGCAACCGGCCCAGCACCAGCCTGTTCTACCGCCGCCTGACCCCGCAGGTACTGGGTTCGCTGATCGCGCTGTACGAGCACAAGGTTTTTGCTCAAGGCGCGATCTGGAACATCAATTCGTTCGATCAATGGGGCGTGGAACTCGGCAAGCAACTGGCCAACGCCATCCTGCCGGAGTTGAAGGGCGAGCGGCCG
>JAVMKL010000019.1:0-48878 GCA_031732875.1 Candidatus Competibacter sp.
TGTTCGGGAAGTCTGGCGAATTATACCATCTGAGGATCGTGGGAACCCCGGCGCTATCGCAACAGCAGTGCGCCAAAAACATAATAAAATACCTCTGTTTTTGTTCAATGAAATCGATGGTCTGGTCGTAAACGATCCAGATTTTGTTGGCACTTGGCGTAGTTTAAGCGATACGGGGCAAGCCCGTTTTTTGATGGTAGGCTATTCTGCGATTAGCCGATTGAGCGTTCTTAATAAACCTGACTCTCCATTTTTCCACTTTACCGAAGGTACCAATTTTGGCAATAAGGCTATAGCTCTGACTGCGCTTTCACCGTCAGCGGCGGAGCAGTTATTAACTTTATTAGAGACCAGTGAACTGGGATTACGCTGGCAAAATAAGGAGCAGCGCGAGAAAGCGTTCCAATTGCTAATTGAAAAAAGCTACCGTATCCCTTGGGTTTTGCAGAGTTATGGCAAACTACTGGTGGAGCATTTGGAAAAAGACCGTCGCGATACGCTGGCCTTAGACGATGTTAAGATGATATTGAAACAAGAAGGCCGCTTGGTTTGGCAATATATCAATAACATCGATTACAGTACCTTGGGATATCATGGTAAGGCGAAAGTTGGGCCTGGTAGTTTTCGGCTGATCTTATTTGCCTTAGCTAGACAGCACTATTTCATCGGTGGCGAGCAGGCCCCAATTCGTGATCCTCGGCTGCGAGAACGCCCGGCTTTGGCCCCAGGCTTGGGCTTTACCGTTGCGGAAGTTCAAGAAGCCGTTCAAAATATTATCGAGCGACTTTTGTTGGGGCGCGAGCAAACTGCTTTTGAGCAATGGTTTGCTGACTTGGATCTCGATCAAACCTTACAACTGCTAACTCTCACGCTGGCTTTGGAACCCGACCCTTTTCAGAGTGATCGCTATGGCTTTTTGCTACATATCGTTCCTTTGGAACTTTATCAAGAGTACGGCGAAAAAGATCCGACCCTGGACGATTGTATCGTGAATGAAGCAATTAGTTTTATTCAGTCGATGAGGAAATAAAAGGAGACGTTTTAATGAATAAACCAAAACTATTTAAAATCGAGACCAGTGAAACATCCCAAAACGAAGAAACACAGCAAAACGAACCGTTTCTTTGTTGGGATGATAACTCTCAAGAAAGTGCGTATAAAGTGATACGATTAGGCTCGCCACACAAGCTATTGGATTTACCTGGCGATAATACATTTCTTGATAAGCAAGCCGTTATCGAAAACCAACACACATTAGTGTTTGGAGGTCATAGCAGTGGAACTCGAACTTTTCTCGAATGGTGGTGCCATATCTTGGATATAGATAAACAAGTTTGGGTAATATGTCAATCCACGGATTTGGATTGGGAGTATTTTCAAAAATCCAGCCAAATTGGAAACTCTGATCAGGACAATCAAGTAAAATTTGTTATTGAAGCACTGTTTAGAAATAGAGCGGATAATAATGTCGAAATTAATAGCGAATTTAATAATTGGGCTAGAAATTTAAAGAAACCATTTAACTTGATTATTCGTGATTTATCCGCCATCGGAACAAACAGGGCTTTGCAGATTGCAACTACTCTTAGAAGATTAACAGATCAAAAAATTTATGTAGATCTCGAAAAATATAAAAATTTTCGTTTCCTAGTTACAGATAACTCCGATTTTAATTTTAGAGATATTCAAGACCGCTCTGGTTTAAGCTCTGTAACATACCACTATCGTTTGCCCACTTTTTCAGAAGATGAAATCCAATTTCTTGCCAAGAATTTATCCATACATTTCTTGGAAAATGAAAAAACGCTTGAGCAGTTTCACCAATATACCGGCGGACACCCTTTGTTGGTGAAAAGCCTGCTAGATCGCTTGAAACATCTGACTGGTTATTCATCAGAAACCACAGTCACCAAAGCACTGATATTGCGTGCTTGTCAGCAGTTGCGCGATTCGCCACCCGATCAAGTCCGATTTTGGCAAAAAGATCTAACCGATATTCTCGAAAGAGATGGAGAACTAATATCTACTATGGAGGCTTACGTCACTGGTACCACTATAGGGCAAGAAAGGTTTCCACCACCCTTGATCGAGCGTCCTTTATTTATTGCCGGCTGGCTGGGATTGAATTGTTTTAACAGGTGGGGCATTTCATCACGGTTTCATGCCAATTTGGCGCGCCCCGTTCTGGATAAATTGCGGGGGAGAGATAGTTAATGAATAAAAAAATTGTATCAGAAGCCTCTCAAGAAAAAGCACAACAAAAACTGCTAAATCGCCTGAAAACTCTTGCCGACTTGGCTCAGACTGAACCTTTTGAATTTCTTTATGAGTCGATAGAGTCCAGGGTAATCGGAATTTTGGGCGAGCGAGGTGCTGGTAAATCTACTCTATTATCGATAATTTATAATAAATTTATAGATAATAAATTGCAATTTGAATCTGGGACATCTTTAAGTAAATTGCATTTATTGGAACCGTTTGATTGTTCCTTGCTCCCAAGCGAAATCGCACCAGGAACGGCAGTTCTTTTGCACCTGAGAAGTTGCCTCCAAAAGTGTTTCGATCCAAAACGGTTAAATAGTAACGCCATACTAACAAAACTGGATGAATTGATAATTTTATATACTAGACTTGAAGATAACTATCGTGATTTATGCCTTGAACTTTCCACCAGTCCGAACGATTATGGCCAGCATATTATTACCGGAATTAGAGAAAGACTTGAATTACGCGGGAAGTTGAGAGAGTGGTTAATTGACGCATTGCGTTCCTTGCAAATTGGTGCTTTTGTTGTATTGTTGGATGATTTTGATCTCGTACCCGTGCAGCAAGTACAGCGATGGTTGTTTTCCTTGTTGGACGAGTTACACCAATCCCAGTTGATTTTTATCGTCACCGCCGATATTTACCGCTTAGAACACTTGACAATAAACGAAAAAAATCAACTTGATGATCTGACTGGGCGCAACTTGATTCACAAATTGTTACCTACTCAAAATCGGGTAGAAATTCCTGGCTGGCCAGCCAAATCACGCCGAGAATTTACGCTACCAGGCCAAAAGAAACTGCTCGATTTGGTAAAAACAAAAATCGGCGAAATAGCCGGCGAAAAAGACTCCTCAGATCTTTCTGTTGCCAGCAGATTAATATCGCAACTCATACCACAGCTTCCTCGAGGCATAATAAACTTTTATCAGAGTCTTTCCAATGAAACCAAATCTAGTGAAATAAAATCTGGCGAACCAAAAACCAAATCGCCAAAAGGACAGGAAGAAGAAAGGGACGAAGAAGAACAGGAAGATAAACAACTATTTAAAAATTTCTTGGAGCTATTGGCCATTTGTCGGGGCGAACCGCTGTTCGCTAGGCGCTTAAAAGAGTACAAACTCAAAGAATGGGTCAGAATCTTGCAATTTTCTAATGAAAAACTTTTAATTGAAGACTGGCAAGATTTGGTTGATGCTGCCTGCAAACGTGGAAATCGTCAAAAAACATATCTCTCTCCTTTACGCAACTTAATTCCCATAGCGACACTGGATGACGTCAAGGGCACATTATACCACTCGCATCATAAGAATAACTCACAATCTTCCGATCCATCACTCGTCGGCGTATTCAATCCTTACAAATCAGACGCCCTTCCCCAAGACCCTTTGCGTCACGAGTTGCTCCATATTCGCCCCTTGCGAGACGCCACCCTCGAAGACCAACCACTCTGGGCGGAACTATTGATTGATCAAGGTCTCGCCAACTCAACTCGTAGCAGAATGGTTTTTCTCAACACATGGAAACCTATGATGGACCGTGTAGAAAATGCAACTTTTAAAATCCAATTCACGCGTTCTTCGTTACGATGGTTCTTCGATTATAATAGCTCTACGGATTTGAGGGCAACCCTCTACTGGGTCGATAGCCAATTTGATGAATCTAACGGAACCGACGAAGAATCTCTGCAAATAGGCTGGTATCCATTACTGGAGTCCCTGCGTGGAGAGCGCGACCCACTCTTGCCCGAATTGCTTGCCCGATTACTGGTTAATGTTCGTGAACTCAGTGGAGATTTACCGCCTACCGGCACCCAAGAAGCCTTGGCGCTATTACCCGGTGAGATTTGGGCAATGGTGTTATTAGTCGATGGTCTAGACCGTTGTCCTTGGGAAGATTTTTCCGGTCCATTGGGGTGGGGGATGGTCACTTATCTGGGTCTGGCGACAGCGTTCGTCCGTAGTGCCTATGTTTATGCTTTGTGCAAGTGTAGGAACTTTAACGAAGAAGAGGAAAACAGTTTATCGGATGAACAGAAACAACTTCTTAATGGAATAAGAAACCGCGATCCAGCTCATTTGCTCCAAAAACAGGAAGAAGATGTTCTAAAAGAACTAACTAACCTTTTCCAAAAAGGTGATTTGAAAGAAAAACTAGACTCCAAAAGAGACAGCCTTTCCCAGGCAACATGCGCTTTTTTAAGTTCTCCAGTTTATAAAGCAGTGGTCAATCTGGTGGAATTACAATCTGAACTGTTAAACGGCTACTCATCCATCTCATCGGCTGACTGAGGAGCGCGATTTTCGATGTCGTCACCGTTATCCGATGCCGAAATTCTGGCCCGCGCGCTCTGGCTGGTAAATAATCCCTTGGTGGACACGCGAACCCGCGATTTCGATGACTGCGAACCCCACCGACAAATCAGTCGGCAAATTAAGTTACGCCTGGAAACGCTCGGTTTCCGCGACGAACGGGCCGCCGAACGGGCCGCCGAGCGCATCTGCAAATCCCCTCCCCCCCTCATCGACAACTTTGATCGCCTGGGCCAACAGGTATTTATCCAACGCCAAGGCTTGCCGGTGCTGCACGCCAGCCTTCTGTGCCGCCGCCTGGTGCGGATCATCGATCCCGACATCCTGACCTGTTTCCACAGCCAACTCACGCCATCCCGAGAAGACCGCTTCGACTGGAGCGTCGTTCCCCTGTGCGATGATGGCGAAACCGCCGATACATTCCGGGAAGGCAGCATCGATACCCACATTCACTTGGGCGGCACCTTGCCACCTCTCTTTTTCTGGGTGAGCTTGATGAGCGGCGAGCTGCCACTGGACATGCTGAAAAGTTTTCCGACCAAGGATCGAGGCCATGCGCGAACGGAGGATTGGCAATGGGCAATAGCGCGGGCGATGTGGCTAAGGCTCGACCTGGCCCGCACCGTGCAGCGGATGTGGCCAGCCTCCATGCCCGTCTTTCGGCGCTTGCCGCATCCCGCCCTCGAAGAAAAGCCGACACCCAAGATGCCGAAAACCCTGGACGAGATTCGTGACGCCGTGCTCGCAACGAGCATCGCTTGGCGCCTGAATCGCTCCTTAAGCAAGGGCTGGTCTTCCATCGACCCTCTACGCTCCGACGACACCTTCGACTACCACTATGCCGAAGGAGAACGACGCCTGCTGTACTATCTGGGCCGCTATCTGCGCCGACCGAGGGAAGCGGGTCCAACCCGTAACTGCGTGGAATCTTCGCTATTGGAATATCTACGCATCCGCAATGCCTTTCATCAACTCCTGATCCACGATTATGGCACCGACGGCCTACGGCGGTTCGTGGAAACTTTCGGGCGACGCGGTTTTCAGGGTGGCCGTCGTCGCCCGTTCCACGATCAGAGACGACGCCAGCGACGCCACCAACGGTTGATGCTGGCATTGGAAAGAAGCCGGATGACTGCCGCCTTGAACAAGCAACTCGTCACCGCTTTCGACGACGGCCCCGTCCCAAACCGCAATCAACCGCCACGGCGCATCGAAATGCGGGTCTCGATACCTGGAGGCCACGAGTTGTTGCACACGCTGCGCGCTTGGCTGGCGGGCCTGCACGATCACTTGCAAGCGGCGCCCCACCGATACCGCAATTCCCAGATGGGCTTGCTGTTTCACCTGATCAAGGGCGGAGATGGCGAACAGGCGGCGGAAAAAGCCTACGAGACCGCGCGTCGGCTCGGCAACCTGCTCGAAGACTATCCCGAACTGCGGCCCTTCATCATCGGGATCGATGCCGCCGGGGCCGAGCGCGGCAGCCCGCCGCGCACCTTCGCCAAGGCGTTCGCCTGCTTGCGCCAATTGCAGGCCAAGCATCGCGCGCGCGCCAACGAACCGCGCATCCGCCTGGGTTGGACCTACCACGTTGGGGAGGATGTGGACGATCTACTGACCGGCCTGCGCCATCTCGACGAAGTCGCCACCTTATTGTTGGGACCGGAAGGCGGGCGTCTGGGACACGCTCTGACCCTGGGCGAGGAGCCAGCACGCTTTTACCGCCGTCGTGGTGGCCAAACCGAACCGACCTTGGGCGACCACTTACTCGATCTGGTTTGGGCTTACGGGCGGCTCAGCGAAGCCCGACAGGTCGAGGACTGCCCGTGGCTGATCAAGCGCATTCGAGATTTCGGCATTCCGGAGCGAGCGGATCTGACCATCATCAATTGCTACCGGGCCATGGATCTGGATTCCGCAGGGAAAGAGGAAGTAAAGACTGTGTTTCGGGAACCAGAACTGCTAACAAAGCTGGGCTTTGAGGGGAACTTCGAGTACCCCATCACCTGTCCCGCTGACGAACAGTGGCTTCGCTTGGTGGGCCAACTGCAACAACTGCTGCGCCGCCGCCTGGCGCGCAAACGGCTGTGCATCGAGGTCAATCCGACCTCGAACCTGATCATCGGCGGCTACGACGATTACGGTAAACTACCCTATAACACGCTGATCGCCGACGGTTTGGCGGTATCCCTGAACACCGATGATCCCGGCCTGTTCGTCACGTCGCTGCCGGGCGAATTTTCCGCCATGTACCGCGCCCTCACCCGCGATAAAACCCACCGCCAAGCCCTGGCATGGTTGGCCGACCGGCGCTTCGACGCCGAACGGAGCACCTTCCTCGGTCCCCATGTTCCCATGGGAATCAATGCCAGCAAAACTACTTCCCCACGAAACCTGGATCGCCTGTTTCGTTACGATCCTGAATAATCGATAAAAGCCATCCCCCCTTGTCGCTTTCCCGACAAGCGCGCCGTCTCGCCTGTGCGAAACCCTTCGTCGCACTCGGAATTACCCCGCCAAGCCCTTGTTTAACAAGCACTCCAGAATTGGCATGGGCTTTGTAAATCCTTTCGGCAACCCAGCTTCGAGCGAGGACGCCACCATGAATGCCAATCCCCGCACCCTCGTGATCGACGACACCACCCTGCGCGACGGCGAACAGTCGGCGGGAGTGGCGTTCACTCAGGATGAAAAACGGGCCATCGCCAGCGAACTGGTGGCGCTGGGCGTGCCGGAACTCGAAATCGGCATCCCGGCGATGGGCATGGAAGAACGCGACAGCATCCGCGACTTGGCCGCGCTGGGTTTGAATGCCCGCCTGCTGGTGTGGAGCCGGATGAGCGAAACCGATTTGCGCCTGTGCCGCGATCTCGGGGTGTGGTGCGTCGACCTGTCGATACCGCTGTCCGACCAGCAGCTCCGGCACAAGCTGGGTTGGACTCGCGACCAGGCGCTGGACGCCATCCGCCGCTGCGTGCCCCAGGCGCGGGCCCTGGGTCTGGAAGTGATCGTCGGCGGCGAGGATGCCTCGCGGGCCGATCACGATTTTCTGCTACGCGCCGCCGAGACCGCCCAGGTCGTCGGGGCGCGGCGCTTTCGTTTCGCCGACACGCTGGGGATCATGGAACCTTTCGGAACCCTGGCGATTTTCCAACGCCTGCGGGCGGCGGTCGACCTCGAACTGGAAATGCACGCCCACGACGATCTGGGACTGGCCACCGCCAACACCCTGGCCGCCGCGCTGGGCGGCGCGAGCCACGTCAACACCACGGTCAACGGCTTGGGCGAACGGGCCGGCAACGCCGCGCTGGAGGAAGTAGTGTTGGGCCTGCGCAAGCTATACGGCTTCCAAGTCGAGGTCGATCTGTCGCGCTTTCCCGCCCTGTCGCAACGAGTTGCCGCCGCCGCCAACCGCCCCCTGTCCTGGCACAAAAGTCTGGTCGGCGAGGGCGCCTTTACCCACGAGGCCGGCATCCATGTGGACGGCCTGCTCAAGCATCCGCTCAACTATCAGGGCGTGGACCCGGCGGAACTGGGCCGCAGCCACCGGCTGGTGCTCGGCAAGCATTCCGGCACCCACGCGGTACGGAAGGTCTACCGCGATCTCGGCATCGTCCTCAGCGACCGCCAGGCCGACGCCGTGCTCCGGCGTATCCGCGCCTTCGTCGGTCAAGCCAAGCGCCTGCCCGAAACCGCCGAACTGGAAGCGTTCCACCGCGATCTCGGCACTGCTCCCTTCCACTCCACCGACCGCGTTGAGGTGTCGCCATGACCACAACAAGCCTGCATCAGGATCTGGCCGAAATGTCCTCGGCCGAGGATTTTCTGAATTATTTCTTCATTCCCTTCGATCCCGCCGTGGTGGAGGTCAATCGGCTGCATATCCTGCAGCGGTTTCACGATTACCTGCAACAAATGGATGTGGCGGACTGGGACGGGTACGCCCGTTGCCTGCGACAGGCCTACCAGGATTTCGTGAACTCGGACGCCCTCACCGAGAAGGTGTTCAAGGTGTTTCATCGGCGGGCCGCGGCGCGCGAAGTGCGTATCCCCTTGGCGGACATCGGCCGTCAGCCCTCGTGATCCTGCAACCGCGTTTCGCCTGCGACGATGCGGTACGGGTGATCCGCAACATCCGCAACGACGGCACCTACCCCGGCCAACCGACCGGCACGCTGCTGGTGCGGCGCGGCAGCGTCGGCTACGTCCGTCATATCGGGGTATTCCTGCAAGACCAGATCATCTACACCGTGCATTTTCTCGAAGCCGGCAACCGCATCGTCGGTTGCCGGGAAACCGAACTGATCCCGGCGGATGCCCCCTGGATTCCCAACCGCTTCGAACGCGGCGACCGGGTAGTGGCCCGGCTGGCGCTGGCGGTCGACGGTCGGGTCGTGGGGGCGACGGGCGCGGTCGGTGAAGTGATCGCGGTCATTCGCGAGCCGGAAACGACGGCGTACTATCACGTCCTGTTCGGCGACCGCCTGCTGCAGGTACCGGAAAGCGCCCTGGATGGCACCGCGCTGCCGGAAACAGTGGATTGAATTTCCAAGGCTACAAATCATCTCTATTTCTTCCCGCGTCGTCACGCCCGCTCCAGCGGAATCCAGATCCGAATTCCGTGGAGATGGACGAATATTTTTGGCGTTTCGTTCCAACCGGAAGCCTCTCGCCTGATTCACCACCCCTCCGTTCTGTCATAATCGCCAACCATTTGGCATGACCCGAGTTCGAAGAATGAATCCGTTCGTCCAATGGTTCCGGCAGGCCGGCCCGTACATCAACGCCCATCGCGGCAAAACCTTCGTGGTGCTGTTCGGCGGCGAGGCGGTGGAGGCCGACAACTTCTCCAGCCTGATCCACGATCTCGCCCTGCTGCATAGCCTGGGCATTCGCCTGGTGCTGGTTCACGGCGCCCGGCCGCAGGCCGAGGAACGCCTGCACGAAGCCGGCCGCGAACTGCGCTACGTCAACGGCCTGCGGCTGACCGACGCCGAGGATCTGCGCTACGTCAAGCAGGCGGTCGGCCGGGCTCGCATCCGCATCGAGGCGCGGCTGTCGATGGGCGTGGCCAACTCGCCGATGCACGGCGCCCGCCTGCGGGTGGTATCGGGCAACGTGGTCACGGCTCGGCCGCTGGGCGTGCGCGAGGGAGTGGATTACGGCTTCACCGGCGAAGTACGCCGGATCGACGACCGGGCCATCCGCCTGTGGCTGGAGCAGGACGCCATCGTGCTGCTCTCGCCGCTGGGCTATTCACCGACCGGGGAGATCTTCAACCTGAGCGCCGAGGATGTCGCCACCGTCACTGCCATGGCCCTGCGCGCCGATAAACTGCTGGTGCTGAGCGAGGGCCCGGAACTACGCGACCCCATCGACCGGCCGGTCCGCGAACTCAGCCCCAGCGACGCCGGGCGGCTGCTGGCGGAGCAACCCGATCTACCCGGAGAGACCGCCCGCCACCTGCGCCAGGCGCTGCGGGCCTGCCAGGCGGGGGTCCGCCGCATCCACCTGCTCGGCCGGCGGGTGGACGGTGCGCTGCTGCTGGAACTGTTCACCCGCGACGGTATCGGCACCCTGATCACCGCCGATATCTACGAAGGCCTTCGGCCAGCCACCATCGACGATGTCGGCGGCTTGCTGGAATTGATCCGGCCGCTGGAAAACGACGGCACCCTGGCGCGGCGGTCGCGCGAACGGCTGGAAATGGAAATCGAGCGTTTTATCCTGCTGGAACGCGACGGCGCCATCATCGGCTGCGCAGCGCTGTATCCTTTCTCCGAGGAGCCCCTCGGGGAACTGGCCTGCGTCGCCGTCCATCCCGACTATCGGAACAGCGGTCGAGCCGAGGCACTGCTGCGCTTCATCGAACGCCAAGCTCGATCCCAGGGTCTCAAACGGCTGTTCGTGCTGACGACCCGCACCGAGCACTGGTTCCGCGAGCGCGGCTTCGAGCCCGCCGAGGTCGCCGATCTGCCCGTGCGGAAACAGACGCTTTACAACTGGCAGCGCCGCTCTAAAGTGTTCATCAAAACCCTGTAAGCCGCGCGTACCGCATCTCAAGCGAGGAAGCCACCGATGCCGACCACAACCCCGTTGCGGATCGTCCAGATCACCGATCTCCATCTCAAGGCCAAACCCGGCAGTCGGCTGTGGGGCGTGGACGTGGACGCTGGCCTGAGCGCGGTGCTGGCCCGAATCCAGGAGAAACATCCCGCACCCGATTTCATCCTCGCCACCGGCGATCTGGTCGGCGACGACCCGGACGCCTACGACCGGATGCGCGAACTTCTCAAACTCCTGGGCGTACCGGTTTACTGCCTGCCGGGCAATCATGATTTTCCCGCCGTCATGGGCCAGGTATTGCGCGGCGGCCCGGTGCGCAAGGAGCGTTACCTCGTCGCCGGCAACTGGCAGTTCGTGCTGCTGGACTCCAGTTTTCCGGGCACGCCCGACGGTCATCTGGCCTACGGCGAACTGGCCCTGCTCGATACCGCTCTGGCCACCCATCCAGAGTTGCATACTCTGGTTTGCCTGCACCACAACCCGGTGCCCACCGACACCCCCTGGCTGGATACCATGACGGTCAGCAACGGTGAAGCGCTGTTCGCGGTGCTGGATCGCTATCCACAAGTCCGGGCGGTGGCGTGGGGGCACATCCATGGCGAATTCGACGCGCGGCGGGGCTCTATCCGGTTGCTGGGCACGCCGGCGACCTGCATGCAATTCAAGCCCAAGGTGCCGGAACCGCAGGTGGACGATTTGCCCCCCGGCTACCGCTGGTTCGAACTCCACCCGGACGGCGGGCTGGAAACCGGAGTGGAACGGGTCGAACCGCCGACCCGCTCGATCGCCCCGACGCGGCGGGTTCCGGCGTGATGCCCATCATGTATAATCCATGCCCATGAACATCAAAGACGACCTGGTCCGACACTACCTCTGGCTGCGCCAATACGGCATTAACGACTCCCACAGCGGCAATGGCTCGGTGCGGGACGGCGACGCCTTCTGGATCACTCCCACCGGCTGCTGCGCCGACACCCTCAGCAGCGGCGATTTGGCCGAATGCCGCCTGGATGGGATCATCGGTAAGGGCGCTTCGATGGACGCCCGCCTGCATCTGGCGATCTACCAGGCCAATCCCGAAACCCGTGCCGTTCTCCACAGCCACGGTCCCTACTCCGTGGCGATGACCATGGACAACGAGGAATTCCTGCCGGCCGATTTCGAGGGGCAGTTGTATTTCAGCCGAGTGCCGGTTCTGACGATCCCCTACGATCAGTACGAAGCCCGCTCCCCACGCCTGGTCGCCGAAGTGCTGATGGACTACCCCATCGCCGTCGTGCGCGGCCATGGCGTTTTCGCCTGCGCCAACAGCCTCAACCTGGCCTACAAGTGGACCTGCTCGCTGGAACTGTCGGCCAAGACCGCCTTCATCGCCCAACAAGCGGGCAAGATTTGAATCGCTCACGGCCGTAACCCCCGCCACGCCACCAGCCAGGCCAGTACCCCCAACGCCGCCGCCAGATCGAACATCGCCGGCGGTCCCAAGCCCTGCCACAGATAACCGGCGGCGAGACTGCCCACCGCATTGCCCGCGCCGAAACTCAAACTGCTGTACAACGCCTGACCGCGACCCTGAAGCGACCCTGGAAATAATTGGTGGATCAAATGGATGGAGACTGCATGGAACACGCCGAAGCTGAACGCGTGCAAGGTCTGCGCGAACAGCAGCAGCGGCAGTTCGCGGGCGAAATGGCCGATCAGCACCCAGCGCAACGCGGCCAGCGCCAGCGCGGCCAACATCAGCCGGCGCGGTCCCAGGCGCGGCAGCAAGCGGGGAAACAGCACGAACATCCCCACTTCCAAGGTCACCCCCAAACCCCATAGCAGGCCGATGAACTCGCGCGAATATCCAAACGTTTCCAGATACAGCGAGAAGAAGCCGTAATACGGTCCGTGGGCGGCCTGATTGAGGAAGCAGGCGGCGAAGAAGGCGATCACCACCGGTTGGCGGAGTACCCGGCCGAGCCGCGGCGACTCGCGAATGATCGGCGTGGCGGCTTGCTCCGGTACCAGCAGGCTGTTGAGCCACAGTGCGGCGAACAGTCCCCACAGCAACGCCGGCACGACGCCGACGCCCCAATCCCGAACCAGAAAACCCACCCCGACCGCCGCGCCGATGAAGCCCACCGAT
Organism: Candidatus Competibacter sp.; assembly: GCA_031732875.1. Classification (GTDB taxonomy): domain Bacteria; phylum Pseudomonadota; class Gammaproteobacteria; order Competibacterales; family Competibacteraceae; genus JAVMKJ01. The sequence continues at coordinate 12,775 of JAVMKL010000019.1, forward strand.
CCCCACAGCCGGACCCGGCTGTAACGATGGATGTATTCACCCAGGTGGTTGAGAGTAACCGCCTCGAATTGTGGCAACACCGCGTTCCAGAAGAAACTGAACGCCAGCGTCACCAGCGCCAGCCCGAGATAGGATCTCCCAGCCAGGTAGACGCCGCCGAAGGTCAGCATCGACACCAGGCACCCCCAGCGGATCACCCGCATCCGCCGGCCAGTGCGGTCGGCCAGCCAACCCCACAGAGTCGGCGCCACCAACTTGGTCGCCTGCGGGATCGCGATTAATTCACCGATCCGTGCCGGATCGAACCCCAGCGCCAGCAAGTACAACCCCCAGTACGGCAACAGCACGCCCAGAGCCGCGAAATAAAACAGGTAAAAGCCCGACAGACGCAGGTAAAGACGGAGCGCGAGCATGGCTGGAATCAAGGATACTCCCGCCCCCGGAGGGAGAGGACTGGGGCGAGAATTCGGTGGAAGGGAGTTCCCGGACGGCCGTTCAGCCGGCCGGACCGCGTCCCGGCACCGCGCCGGGAATCACCGGCGTTGCGGTGCGTACGTCCAGGTTCTGAGCCCGATGGCGCAAGGCGTGATCCATCAACACCAGCGCCAGCATCGCCTCGGCGATCGGGGTGGCGCGAATCCCGACGCAGGGATCGTGGCGACCCTTGGTGACCACCTCCACCGGCTCGCCTTGGAGGTCGATCGTCCGGCCCGGCAGCCGAATGCTGGAAGTCGGCTTCAGCGCCATGCTGGCGACAATGTCCTGGCCGGTGGAAATCCCGCCCAGCACGCCGCCGGCGTTGTTGCTCAGGAAACCCGCCGGCGTCAACTCGTCCCGATGCTCGGTACCGCGCTGCTCCACGCAGGCGAAGCCGGCGCCAATCTCCACTCCCTTGACCGCGTTGATGCTCATCAGCGCACGAGCGATGTCGGCGTCCAACCGATCGAACACCGGCTCGCCCCAGCCGACCGGCACGCCGCCGGCCACCACCGTCACCCGCGCGCCGATGGAATCGCCGGACTTGCGCAGAGCGTCCATGAACCGCTCCAGTTCGGCCACCTGGTCGGGGTCCGGGCAGAAGAACGGGTTGTTGTCCACCTCTTCCCAAACCAGCCTGGCCGGTCGGATCGGGCCAAGTTGGGCCAGATAGCCGCGAATGCTCACCCCGTAGCGCTCGCGCAGGTACTTTCTGGCGATGGCCCCCGCCGCGACCCGCATCGCGGTCTCGCGCGCCGAGGACCGGCCACCGCCCCGATAGTCCCGCACGCCGTACTTCTGATGATATGTGTAATCGGCGTGACCCGGTCGGAATCGGTCCATGATCTCACCATAATCCTTCGAGCGCTGGTCCACGTTCTCAATCATCAGCCCGATCGGCGCGCCGGTGGTCTGCCCTTCGAACACCCCGGACAGGATGCGAACCCGATCCGGCTCGCGACGCTGGGTGGTGTGCCGGCTCTGGCCGGGTCGGCGACGATCCAGGTCGCGTTGCAAATCCGCCTCCGCCAGTTCCAGGCCGGGCGGGCAACCATCCACGACCGCGCCCAGTGCCGGACCATGGCTTTCGCCGAAGGTGGTAATGGTGAACGACTTGCCAAACGTGTTGCCAGCCATGCGAAAGCGATCCTCGCGGGCGAGACGCCGACATGTCGCGTCCCTAGTTGGTGGATTGATGGCACGATATTTGCGATTTTACTTTGATTCCCCGTATTGCGTGGTATTTTTTACCGAAAGTGGAAGCATTGCCTAATATTTCAGGGTATATCATAACGTGCCGGCCCGGCGCGGCATCCGCGCCACCTGCCAGCAAGCCCGGACGGTCGTATCGTGGCAACGGGCGGATCGAGAGAATGACCATACCGCCGGAACGCGGTCGTTAATAACAGCCCATTGGTTAGAACATGCACATTCCAGGCTATCAGATCGAACGCGAACTCGGCCAGGGCGGCATGGCGATCGTCTACCTCGCCCTGCAGGAGTCGCTGCACCGCCACGTCGCGCTGAAAGTCATCAAGCCGATCCTCACCACCGACGAGGAATTCGCCCAGCGCTTTCTGCGGGAAGGCCGCATCATCGCCCAACTCAGCGACCCACACATCGTCACGGTTTACGACATCGCCACCCATGACAACACCTACTACCTGTCCATGGAATTTCTGTCGGGCGGCACCTTGCAGCAGCGCATCCGAGAGGGCCTGCCGTTGGAGGAAGCCCTGCCCATCGCCCGCGCCATCGCCAGCGCCCTGAATTACGCTCACCGCCGCAGCATCATCCACCGCGACATCAAGCCGCAGAACATCCTGTTCCGCGAAAACGGCACGCCGGTGCTGACCGATTTCGGCATCGCCAAAACCCTCGGCAGCACCACGGTCATGACGCGCACCGGCCTGTCCCTCGGCACCCCGCGCTACATGAGCCCGGAGCAAATCCGTGGCCAGCAGGTGGACGCTCGCGCCGACCTCTACAGTTTCGGCGTGCTGTTCCACGAAATGCTGACCGGCAACGTACCCTACATCGCCGACGACAGCTTCGCACTGGCGATGATGCATGTGACGGCGCCGATTCCCGAGTTGCCAGCGGGGCTGAATCGATTTCAGCCATTGCTGAACCGGCTGCTGGACAAGGATCCCAATCAGCGGTTTCAAAACGGCCAGGAGTTCGTCGCCGCGCTGGATGCCCTCGAGAAAGCGCCCGTCGACCTGCTCGCCGTCACCGGTCCCATCCAGCGGATTTCCACTCCTCCCGCTCCCGCGCCGCAAGCCCGCCGGTTCGGTTGGAAAAGCGGCGCGCTGGCCGTGGGGCTGGCGGGCGCGGCGCTCGCCGGCGGTTACTGGTTCGTACATCGACCAGCGCCGCCACCGATCGTATCGACCCCGACCCGGCCACCGGAACCCTCCGCCGCCGACCTCGCCGCCCAGCGGCGGGTGGAAGCCGACTCGCTGCTGGCTCAGGCCCGCCAGCAGCAACAGGCCGACGCTCTGGAGGACAGCCTGGCCCGCATCGATCGGGGCCTGAGGCTTGCACCCGACCATCCGGGCCTGCTGGCGCTGCGCGAGGAAGTCAGTCGCCAGCTTGCCGAGGGCGCCGCCCGCAAGGCCCGGGAAGAACAGCAGAAACAGTCGCAGTTGCAGGCCGAGCAATTCCTCGATCAGGCCCAGCGCGCCCGGCAGGAAGGCACGCTGGGCCTGAGCCTGGTCCACATCGAACAGGGCTTGCAGGCCGTGCCCAATCATCCCGGTTTACTGGCCATGAAACGGGAGGTGCTGGCGCAACAGACCGAACTGAAGCGCCAGGAAGAAGCAGCCCGCCGGCTGGCCGAAGCGGCCGAGCGGCAGAGGATCGAAGCCGAACGCCAAAAGGCCGAAGCCGAGCAGCGCCGGCGCAAGGCCGACGAACAGTTGGCGCGGGCGCTGGATTCTCAGCGGAACCGTGCCTACGAGACCAGCCTGCTCCAGATCGAACAGGGCTTGCAGCAGATTCCCGACCATTCCCGATTGCTGGCGCTGCGCGAGGAGGTCCGCGGGCAGTTGCGCGAGGCCAAGGCCGCCCCGCTCCCCGAACCCGCCGACCAAACCGCCAAAATCACCGCCCTGCTCCGGGAATGCGATGCTTACTTGAAAGCCAACAAGCTGACTTCCCGAACGGGCGGCAATGCTGTCGACTGCTACGGTGATGTGCTCAAACGCGATCGCGGCAACGCCGAGGCACGGGAAGGACTCGACCGCATCGCCGACCGTTATGCCGATCAGAGCGCGTCCGCCATCCAGCGCGGCGATACCGCGGCGGCCAAGGGGTCGATCGACCGGCTGGCGCGGCTTAACCCGGCCCATCCCCGCCTGCGGGATCTGCGCGAGCAACTGACCCGGACGGAAACGGCAACCAAACCCGTCACCCCACCACCGACCAAACCATCGGAAGAACCGGCGGAAACGCCGATCAGCCCCCCCAGCCAGCCACCAACCGCTCGGCCCGAACCCTCTCCGCAGCCGGGTGTCCCGCCGATCAACCTGGTCTCGATTCCTCAATCGGCCGAGCAGCCGCCCACTCAACCGCCCGAACCGTCGGCGAAACCGGGCACGGCGGAACAGGCTTGGGCCGCGATCAGAAACAGCAGCGATCCAGCCGAGATCGAGCAGTTTCTGGCGACCTATCCCAAAAGCCGGCAGGCTTCGGCCGCGCGGGCCAGGTTGAAGGAGTTGCAAAAGCAGCAACAACAATCCGCTTCAGCCCAACTGATGGTCCGCGCCAATGTCGAGGATGCTGAAATCTCGATCAACGGCCGAAAAGTCGGCACGGTGCCGATGCAGATCGAAATGAAACCGGGTTCCTACCAGGTGCGCGTCAGCCGGGAAGGCTATTCCGACTGGAACGGCAAGGTCAATCTGACTGCTGGGAACGAAAGCACGCTCCAGATTGTTCTGCCCAAAAAGCTCGAAGTGGCTACCGCCCCGCCCGCCGGCACGCGCCCGATTCCGGACTCGACTCCGGAACCCGCGCCCGCCAAGAGCGCGGTGCCGGAACCGGCCCCGCCGCCCCGCCCGCCGGAACCGCAGACCGCGGCGACAGCCACGCCGGGCTCCGACTGCATTCGCGGCAATTGCCAGAATGGCGAGGGAACCTACCGTTATCCCGACGGCAGCGAATACACCGGAGATTTTCGCAACGCCAAGATGCACGGCCAAGGTACCTACCTCTATGCCGGCCGCGGCGAAAAATACGTCGGCGAGTGGCGCAACGGCGCGATCGACGGCCAGGGTACCTATTACTACCGCAGCGGCAACCGTTACTCAGGCAGTTGGCGCAACGGCAAGAAAAGCGGCCAGGGCACCTATCTCTATGCCAACGGCGACAAGTACGTCGGCGAATTCGCCAGCGACCAGTCCAACGGTCAGGGTACTTACTACTACAGCAACGGCGACCGCTACGAAGGCGAATGGCACAACGGCCGCAAACACGGGCAGGGCGTCATGTACGAGAGGGGCCAAAAAATCGTGGGCGAGTGGCAGAACGACCAGAAGGTCCGGGTCACGGTACAGCAATAGCCGAAAAAACAAGGCGGAGAATCCGGATGCGATCCGGATCTCCGCCTCAATCCCTAAAGCTCGTCCTTGTGCTCGGTCGTAACGGTTGCCAGATCCTTTGCTCCGCCGTCCGTGGAATAATAGGTTGATGGAATTGTGGATTCCTAGCGATGTCGCAGGGGATAAGCCAAGCGTTGCGGCATCTTCAGCCAGTTGTACAACACGAAATCGGCGTTGTTCTCCTCCAGACACCGGACCGAATGAAGCTGGGTACCTCTAATGGGTACATCTCCACCATAACCGCCGCAATAACTGCCCCCGCTCGCGCTCACGCACGACGCCGTACCGCGATACGGACAGCTATATCTGTCCACGGGCACCAATCCTTCGTTGCCGTAGCGCCTGGCCTTAACCGGCCGGGTGATCTCGCTTTTCATTATGCAATCCTCGTTTTGGTGGTCAGTAGCGTTGCCGCTCTTCCCCGCGCGTTGGCCGGACCCGCGCTTTCCAGTATTGATTTTTTATGTAATGTCATGAGGTTAAACATCATGCCGGCGCGGCTAATATTAAAGTCTGGCCCCTTGGAGTAAATAAGGATTATCACGTGCGGAATCATGGTTTTTCCTAACCCCGACTATCTTGTGGAAACTCCTGGCCGCCAGCGCGGGGGCCGTCAGCCTACGGAATCACGAACGACGGACATGCAACCCAACCTTCGCGTCACCTGCTCGGGCTTGGTGGCCGCCGCTGGCGTTCTGGCCTGCATCGCCACCTTGGCCGGATTCGCCGGGCGGCTGTGGTGGGTTCTCGAACTGACCTGTCATTTCCGGGTGCAGTACGCGCTCGTGCTCGGTCTTGGCGCCCTGATGATGCTGGCCTGGCGTCAGGTCCGCTGGGCGGTGGCCTTCGCTGTTTTCACCCTGCTCAACGCCACCGTCATCGCGCCGCGATTCCTGACCGGCGCCGAGGCCGCGGCCGGCGGCGACGATCCAGCCTTCCGGGCGCTGCTGGCGAACGTCAACTTCGACAACCGCGACTACCCCCGCATCCGCCAGGCCATCACGGACCACGATCCCGACTTCATCGTGCTGCAGGAAGTCACGCCCTGGCTGCTCGATCGACTGGCCGATCTCGCCGACCGCTATCCATACCGTGCCGCCGTGCCCCGCGCGGACCCATTCGGCATCGCCCTGCTCAGCCGGCACCCGTTCCTGAAAGCGGAAGTCATTCAACTCGGTGCCACCAGACTTCCCTCGATCCAGGCGGAATTCGCGACCGGCGGGCACCGCTTTACTTTGCTGGCGACTCACCCCCCGCCGCCCATCAGCGCCGAAACCGCCCGGGGACGCAACGATCAACTCGCGGAGCTAGCCCTGTTTGCCCGGCAACCCCGGCTGTTGGTATTGGGCGATCTGAACGTCACGCCCTGGTCGCCATACTTCGAGGATCTGCTCGCCACCTCGGGCCTGCGCGACAGTGCCGACGGGCGTGGGCTCCAGCCCTCCTGGCCCGCCGGCTGGCCACCGCTGTGGATTCCGATCGACCACGCGCTGTTCTCGGAGGGTATCCGGATCCAGAAGCGGAAAATCGGACCGGCCATCGGTTCCGATCATTATCCGCTCGTTGTCGCCTTTCGGGTTTCCGGCCCATAATCAGCAAGCAAACCACTCGTCACCCGGAAGCCCGCCCTCATGTTCCTCGTTCCACCTTCCGACCCGGAACTCACCACCGGAACCGACTCGGTCGCCGACTCCTCCCGGCGCGCATTCCTCACCCGACTGACGGTGCTCGTTGCAACCGCCAGCTTCGGCTTCACTCCGAAATCCGATGCGGCAGACGGGTGGTGGGACGAACCTCCCCCCGTTAGCCGCCCCAACTGGCCGGCGCGTTCCCCCCAATACTGGAACCGCCCCCCCGCCAGACCCTGGAGCCAACCGCCCGCGTACCGCAGGTATCAACCGCCGACCCAGCCCCCGCTTCAGTCCTGGGCCACGACCGACCTCAACGCCAGCATCGAGCACCACATGGCACGCCTGCGCCAAAGCGGTCGGCTGGCCGCCGACGAACGCACCGCCTGGCTGGTCTACGACTTCACCAGCCGGCGATATCTGATCACAGTCAACGCCGGCGCGCCCTATCAGAGTGCCAGCATGATCAAACCCTTCATTGCCTTGGCCTTTTTCAATAAGGTGCGAGAGGGAAAGCTGCAATACACACCCTACCATCGCGCTCGGATGGAGGCGATGATCCAGCATAGCGACAACCAAGCCACCAACTATTTCATCGAGCTACTGAACCGGACCAGCGCCCGTTCCGGACCCGCCGAGGCGGAACACACTCTCAAGCACCGCCACCCCGGCATTTTCCGCCAAACCCGGATCGTCGAGCGCATTCCTGGCGGCGGTCGTTCTTATCGCAACAAGGCTTCCGCCCTGGACTATCACCGGTTCCTGTATGCGCTCTGGTACGACCAGCTTCCCTATTCCAGTGAACTCAAGCGATTGATGGGCCTGCCCAACCGCGATCGTATCTACACCGAGGCCGGGGGAGTGGCGCGACAGACCTGGGTATTCGACAAGACCGGCACCACCGCCCGCTTGTGCGGCGACATGGGCATCCTGGTCGCGCAGGGCCGCGATGGTCGCCGCTATCCCTACACCTTCATCGGCATCATCGAAAAAGCCCGGCCGGCGAGCAACTACACGGCATGGATGAACGCTCGCGGCGATGTCATCCGGGAGGTATCGAGCATCGTCTATCGCCATCTGCGTCAAATGCATGACCTGGTGTGAACGGACGGTTTTCCATAAATCCAACCCATCTTCATCCACCGATCCAGTCTTCATGACCCACAATTTCGATCGGCCCGTCACCCGACAGGGCACCGACAGCCTCAAATGGCAGCGCTACGGCGATGCCCTGCCGTTCTGGGTAGCCGACATGGACTTTCCCGCGCCGGAACCAGTGTTGGCGGCCCTGCGCGAGCGGGTCGCGCACGGCGTCCTGGGCTACGGCGCGCCGTCGGACGAACTGACCGAGACGATTTGCGCGCGGATGGCCGATCTGTACGGCTGGGCGATCGAACCGGAGCAAATCGTCTATCTGCCCGGGCTGGTGTGCGGGTTGAACGTGGTCTGCCGGGCGGTTGGCGAGCCGGGCGACGAAGTGCTGGTGCAAACGCCGGTGTATCCCCCATTTCTGACCGCGCCGGGCAACCAGGACCGACGGCTGGTCACCATTGAATTGATGGCCAGATCGCACGACCGGCGGATCTATTACACCTTTGATGACGCGGTCTTCGCGGCGGCTATCGGTCCGCGCGCCCGGCTGTTCATCCTCTGCCATCCGCACAATCCGGTGGGGCGCACGTTCGGCGTGAGGGAATTGGAGCGACTGGCGGACCTCTGCGAGCGTCACGACTTGGTGATCTGCTCGGACGAGATTCACTGCGATTTGCTGCTGGATGGCCGCAAGCACAGGCCGCTCGCCACGCTGGCGCCGGAGATTGCCCGGCGCTGCATCACCCTGATGGCGCCCAGCAAGACCTTCAACATTGCGGGACTGGGGGCCAGTTTCGCCATCGTTCAGAATCCTGAACTCCGGCGACGGTTCAAGTGGGCCATGCGCGGCATCGTGCCGGACGCGAACATCCTCGCCCTGACCGCCGCGCTGGCCGCCTACCGCCATGGCGGCGACTGGCTGAGCGAATTGCTGCCCTATCTGACCACCAACCGCGATGCGGTGGTGGATTACCTCCTCCGCCACCTGCCCGGCATCCGCGCCACCGTTCCGGAGGCGACCTATCTCATTTGGTTGGACTGCCGGGAAGCGGGCATTCCCGGCAACCCGCACCGCTTTTTCCTGGAACGGGCCGGGGTGGCCTTGAACGACGGCGAGACCTTCGGGCCGGGCGGCGCGGGCTTCGTGCGACTCAACTTCGGCTGCCCGCGCGCCTTGCTGATGGAAGGGCTGGAACGGATGCGGGGGGCGCTGGCCACGTTGCGTTAGCAACCGCGCCGCTGTTCCAGGCCACTCCCCCGTAACTTCAGAGATCGTAGCCGCGTTCGTCGTGCAGCGCGATGTCCAGGCCGCCGATCTCCTCCTCGCGGCTCACTCGCAAACCGACGATGGCATCCACCAGTTTGAGCACACCGAAGGTGACGATCGCCGTGTACGCGAAGGTCGCCAACACTCCCACCGCCTGCACGCCCAACTGGTGCCCCATGGTGGCGATGCCGGAACCGTAACCCTGGCCCTTGAACAGACCCAGTTCGGTCGAGGCGAAGATCCCGGCCGCCAACGTTCCCAGGGTTCCACCCACGCCATGCACCGGGAACACGTCCAGCGAATCGTCGATCTTCAGCACCCGCTTGACGAGCTGGGTGGCGAAAAAGCAGGTGAATCCAGCGACCGTGCCGATGATCAGAGCACCCGCCGGCCCGACGTAACCGGAGGCCGGGGTGATGGTGCCTAGACCGGCCACCATCCCGGTGACCACGCCGAGCACGCTGGGCTTGCCGAACTTGATCCACTCCGCCGCGATCCAGGCCATGGCCCCGGCGGCGGCGGACATGTGGGTCACCAGCATCGCCATACCGGCGTTGCCGTTGGCCGCCAGCGCGCTGCCGGCGTTGAATCCGTACCAGCCCACCCAGAGCATGCCGGCCCCGGTCACCACCATGGTCATGTTGTGGGGCAGCATGGCGGTCTCCGGAAAACCGTGGCGCTTGCCCATCACCAGCGCCGCGACCAGGGCAGCTACGCCGGCGGTGATGTGCACCACGGTCCCGCCGGCGAAATCGAGCAAGCCCATCTGGCCGAGCCAGCCACCGCCCCATACCCAATGCGCGATCGGCACGTACACCAAGGTCAGCCACAGAGCGGTGAACAGCAGCATGGCGGAAAACTTCATGCGTTCGGCGAAACCGCCCACGACCAGGGCCGGGGTGATGATCGCGAAGGTGAGCTGGAACATGGAGAACACGGTTTCCGGGATGTCACCGGTAAGGGAACCTTCCTCCACGCCCGCCATGAACATCTTGCTGAAACCGCCGATCCAGTTGTTGCCGCTCCCGAAAGCCAGGCTGTAGCCATAGATCAGCCAAAGCAGGGAAACCAGACAGGTGATGGCAAAGCATTGCATCAATACGGAGAGGACGTTTTTGGTTCGCACCAGACCGCCATAAAACAGCGACAGACCCGGCAGGGTCATGAAGAGGACCAGCGCGGTGGAGGTCAGGACCCAGGCCGTATTACCGAAGTTGGGTCCTCCACCACTATCCTGCGCCCAGACCGACAGGGGTGCCAACATCCCCAGAAACCCGAAAACCAGACTCGACGTCCGTTTGTTGATTTGGCTCATCGTTATTGCTCTCCGCCAATTTGTTATGTTTGATGGACGCCTCCTTTTGGCTCGGAGCAGAGCTATTGGAGGTCATCCAAGGGGCGGATGCAAATACCGTGCTTTTTTATTAAAATTAAATTTATTAATAAGTTATAATATATATCCTACAAGCGACCGCAAACATCAGCACTCATATCGTGCAGATTGCTCGATGTCGTCCCAATATGGTGCAAGCTTCGTACCTCACGAGGTTTCCGACGCCGCCAGGCTATCGGTCGTTTCGGCTCTCCAAATCCTCCCAGCGTTGCAACGCGGTCTCCAACTCCGTCTCCAGCATCCGTAATTCTTCCAACCGCTGATTGATCGCCGTCGCATCCTGCTTGTAAAACGCCGGATCGGCGGTGAGGGCGTGCAACTGCCGCTGGCGCTGTTCCAGTTCCTCGATGCGTGCCGGCAACCGCTCGAGTTCGCGCCGTTCGTTATAACCGAGCCGGCCGGGCGTGGCCGGTTTCGTGGGCTTTGGAACCGGCGCTGGCGCCGGTTTGGGCTTGGTGACGGCGACCGATACCGGCGAGGGGCGCTGGCGCAGCCAGTCGCTGTAACCACCGACGTATTCGCGGATGCGCCCGCCGCCCTCGAACACCAGGCAACTGGTCACCACGTTATCCAGAAACGCCCGGTCGTGGCTGACCAGCAGCAGGGTGCCGGTGTATTCACCCAGCAGTTCCTCCAGCAATTCCAGCGTTTCCAGGTCGAGATCGTTGGTCGGTTCGTCCATGACCAGCAAATTGGCCGGCTGGCTGAACAACCGCGCCAGCAGCAACCGGTTGCGCTCGCCGCCGGACAGGGATTTGACCGGCGAGCGCGCCCGCTGGGCGGTGAACAAAAAATCGCCCAGATAGCCGATCACGTGCCGGCGCTGGCCATTGATTTCGATGGTTTCCCGCCCACCTGCCACGCTATCCAACACGGTCTGTTCCGGGTCCAGTTGCTCGCGCAGTTGATCGAAATAGGCGATTTCCAGCTTGGTCCCGTGCCGGACTTGACCGGCGTCCGGTGGCAGGCGACCCAGCAGCAGGTTCAACAGCGTGGTTTTGCCGGAGCCATTGGGTCCGATCAGGCCGATGCGGTCGCCGCGCAGGATCCGCGTCGAGAAATTGCGGATCAGCGGCTCGCCCTGCCAAGCGTAGCTGACGTTTTGCGCTTCGATCACCTGCTTGCCGGACGTTTCCGCCTGTTCCAGCGCGAAACTAGCCTTACCGAGTTGCTCGCGGCGCTGGCGGCGTTCCTCGCGCAAAGCCAGCAGCGCCCGCACTCGACCCTCGTTGCGGGTACGCCGCGCCTTGATGCCTTGGCGAATCCACGCTTCTTCCTGAGCCAGGTTCTTGTCAAACTTGGCGTTGTGGCGGGCTTCAACCTCCAGCAGGGCGGCTTTCTTTTCCAGGAACGCGGCATAGTCGCCTGGCCAGGAGGTCAGCACGCCGCGATCCAGTTCCAGCAAGCGGGTCGCCAGCCGTTGCAACAGGGCGCGGTCGTGAGTGACGAACAGCAACCCGCCGCGGAAATCCAGCAACTCCTCTTCCAACCATTGGATGGTTTCCAGATCGAGATGGTTGGTTGGTTCGTCCAACAGTAACAAATCGGGGTCGCGGACCAGCGCCCGACCCAGCAGCACCCGCCGCCGCCAGCCGCCCGATAGTTCCGCCAGCGGGGCGTCGGCGGGCAATTGCAGGCGGCTGATGACGGTTTCGACCCGCTGCTGCCAGCGCCAGCCGTCGCGCGCCTCCAGTTCATGTTGTAGCCGTTCCATCTTGCGCATGGCCTCGGGCGTGGAAGCATGAGCCAGTTGAATCGCGGCTTCGTGATACTCGGCCAGTAGCGTCCCCAGCCCTTCCAGTCCGCCAGCGACAACCTCGAACACGGTGGCCGTGGTGTCGGCGGGCAACTCCTGCGCCAGCGTGGCGACGCGCAAACCGGGTTGACGCCAGATATCACCACTATCGGGTTGGATTTCACCCTCCAGCAGGCGCAGCAGGGTGGTCTTGCCCGTGCCGTTGCGGCCGATCAGGCAGACTCGCTCGCCGGGATCGATCTGGAAGCTGGCACCGTCCAGCAGCTTTTCGGCGCCGAAGGCGATGGAAACGTTATCAACGCTCAGGAGTGGCATGAGAAAAACAACTCACAATTCGATAAACGGCAACGCCCGCACGCCCGGTGCCACGGGTCAACGGTCGCGCGTCGGCCCGACGGACGGTCCGCACCACCCGCACGCCTGGTGCCACGGGAGGAAAAGAGTAGAGCCGGATTGTGGTGCTGGCAGGTTGGAAAAGTCAGACGCTGATGGTAGCAGTCGTCGCTTGGCTGTTCGACCGTGAAGCCCAACCACATCGAAACGCCCGAGGTCCCTCAAACTACCTGAGAGACCGTCGGAGTTTCTAGTGGACTTTTAATAGATTGATTTATCGGCAGAATTGGCCTACGAGTGTAGCACCTGGAGGGATAAATTCATTGCCCTCGATTTGCAAGGTTCCCTTAATTCCCCAGAACAGCCCACTCGCTCCAATTACTACCAGTTGTTCCTTGGCCGATCCAGAGCTATCAGTAATGAAGAAGATATCACGGAAATAGATATTGCCTAGTGGATACCCACCCTCAGTAGGAGGTTTGGTATAGAGAACAACTGTAGTGGCCGCCGAATTTGGTATCGGAAAATTACCCGGGGCAGGAAGCGGGAAGTTATTGGTAGTTTGACCTGAATAAGAGACGCCCGTTACTGGTTGACCATCCAGCGTTCCGTTGATAGTACCGGTAAAACACCAACTACCTGGTGGACTCGGAGGCGGAATCCCAAGAGCAGCTAGAAACTGGAATTTGTTCTGGATAGCATTGAGATTACTGGGATTATAGGGTTTCAACAAATCGGAGAAATATACACGGGTATCAGGCCGTTGAAGGATCTGGCAGGTGGGATGGTAATTTGCATCTACATCAGGTTGCAATAATAACGTGCCACTAAAGTCTTGACAGAGGGGGGACGGAAGCGTAGTAGCCACAGCTTGACTGGAACATGTCAGTGTAACTAGGATTCCGAGAGTCGAATTCAGGATTAACTTTTTCATTCAACGATCTCCCAAATTAATATTGTAAATATGTGACTTAATCTTGGTGAATTCAACTCGCAACCTCATCATTGCGACAAGCCACCGAGGAAAAATATAGTCAATTTTGTTTTCAAGAGTGAAATTAATAAAGAAATACCCGGAAGATTGGTGCCCAAACGCATCGTAGAGAGCTTGGGAACCCGATGATGAAACGCATGTATCAAGATTTGCGTCGATGCCGCAACACCACCAGCGAGCGGCCCTGCACCGGATAGAGATCCTCGGAGGGATGATAGCTGCCATCGGTGGGCCGACCCTGTGGTAGCGCGGTGTCCACCAGCACTTCGAACAGAGCATCGTCCCGCAACACCGGCAGCACGAACGGGATTTCCTCGTGATGGGCGTTGAACAGCAACAGGAAATCGTCGTCCTCCAGCGCGTGACCACGCTCGTCATGGTCGCCCAGACCATCGCCCGGCAGATACAGCCCCAGACAGCGGGCGTAGTCGTGTGTCCATTCGTCGTCGTCGATTTCCCGTCCGTCGGGATTGAACCAGAAAATGTCGCGGACGCCGTCGCCGTGAATGCCCCGGAAAAAATGGCGGCGGCGGAAGGTCGGATGTTCCCGGCGTAACCGGATCAGGCACTGGGTAAAATCCAGCAGTTCCCGGTTCTCCGGCAACCAGGAAATATCCCAATCCAACCAACTGATTTCGTTGTCCTGGCAGTAGCCATTGTTGTTGCCGCGCTGGGTACGGCCGACCTCGTCACCGGCCAGCAGCATCGGCACGCCCTGCGATAGCAGCAGAGTCGCCAGAAAATTGCGCCGCTGGTGCAGCCGCAGCGCCAGGATTGCCGGATCGTGCGTGTCGCCCTCCGCCCCACAGTTCCAACTGCGATTGTGCGACTCGCCGTCCTGGTTATTTTCCCCGTTGGCCTCGTTGTGGCGCTCGTTGTAACTGACCAGGTCGTAGAGGGTGAACCCATCGTGGGCGGTGACGAAGTTGATGCTGGCACGGGGTCGGCGGTCGTTGTGCTGGTAGAGATCGGCCGAACCGGTCAAGCGGAAGGCCAGCTCGCCGATCAACCCGCCTTCACCGCGCCAGTAATCCCGTACCACATCGCGGTACTTGCCGTTCCATTCGCTCCAACCGACCGGGAATTTGCCGACCTGGTAGCCGTCCTTTCCCACGTCCCACGGCTCGGCGATCAGCTTGACCTGGGACAGGACCGGGTCCTGCTGGACGATATCCATGAACGCGCCGCCCTGATCGACCTCCCCGTCGGTTTCCCGCGCCAGCGCGGCGGCCAGATCGAAGCGGAAGCCGTCCACCCGCATTTCCTGGACCCAGTAGCGGAGGCTGTCCATGACCAGTTGCAGCACCCGGGGATGGGCCGTGTTCAGGGTGTTGCCGCAACCCGTGTAGTCCATGTAGTAGCGCGGATGATCCGGCGCCAGCCGATAGTAAACGGCGTTGTCGATGCCGCGGAAACTCAGGGTCGGACCGAGATGGTTGCCCTCGGCGGTATGGTTGTAGACCACATCGAGGATCACCTCGATGCCGGCCGAATGCAGCGTCTTGACCATGCTCTTGAATTCGCCGACCGGGTTGTCGGTGGCGGCGTAGCGCGGGTTCGGGGCG
This sequence comes from Candidatus Competibacter sp., assembly GCA_031732875.1. Classification (GTDB taxonomy): domain Bacteria; phylum Pseudomonadota; class Gammaproteobacteria; order Competibacterales; family Competibacteraceae; genus JAVMKJ01. The sequence goes on from JAVMKL010000019.1 coordinate 27,884, forward strand.
AAATAGCCGAGCGTGCTGTAACCCCAGAAATTCCGCAGACCCCGGTCCAGCAACAGGCGTTCGTCCACGAAATAGTGAATCGGCAGCAACTCCACCGCCGTCACGCCCAGCGCTTTCAGGTAGTCGATCACCGGACCGCTGGCCAACCCGGCGTAGGTTCCCCGCAACTCCGGTGGCAACCCCGAATGACGCATGGTAAAACCGCGCACGTGCAATTCGTAGATCAGGGTATCGTGCCAGGGGATGCGCGGCGGACGGTCGTCGCCCCAGAAAAAGGCAGTATCCACTACCTGACACTTAGGCATCCCCGACGCGCTGTTGCGGGTGTTGAAGCTCAGATCCTCGGCCCGGCCGCCCAGCCGGTAGCCGAACTGGGCATCGCTCCAGTTCATCGGACCGACGATGGCCTTGGCGCAGGGATCAAACAGCAGCTTGTGGGCGTTGAAGCGATGCCCCTCCTCGGGCCGGTAGGGGCCGTGAACCCGGTAACCGTACAACAGGCCGGGGCGGGCTTCCGGCAAATAGGCGTGCCAGACCTGACCGGTCCGCTCCCGCAGGGGAATCTGCTCGACCTCGTGCCTGCCCCGGGGATCGAACAGGCACAGCATCACCTGTTCGGCGTGCGCCGAAAACAGCGCGAAATTGACCCCCTCGCCATCCCAGGTGGCGCCCAGCGGATACGGCCGGCCCGGCCAGACGGTGGTGGACTGATTCATCGGCCTCAACCAGAAATTAAGGTGACAGGCGACGATCCGATCCCTGTCACCGGTGGCGGTTACTCGCTAAACGCCCGCATGGTCGTGGTGACCTCACCCGGTCCCACCACCGTGATGCCGCCGGCGGTGACGGTGTAACGACGCCGGTCGAGTTCGGGATCGTAGCCGATGCGCGCTCCCGCCTCGATGACGTTGTAGCCACCGACGATGACCCGCCGCAGCCGGGCGCCGCGCTTGATATGAACGTAGTCCTGAATGATGCAATCTTCGATCTCCACATCGTCCTCGACGATCACTTCGCGGCGGATGATCGTGTTGCGGATCGAGGCCTGATGCACCAGCGAACCGGCGGCGATCACGCCATTCTCGACCTGCGCGTTGATCAGGCGGGCGACTGGTCCCTGATAGTTACTGGAAAAGATCCGCCACTGCGGGTTGAAGACATCGAAGCGGGGCGTCAACCCCAACAGATCCTGATGCGCGGCGAAATAGGCGTCCAAGGTTCCCACATCCCGCCAGTAGGCCGGTTCTTCGTAGGGCTTCGACCCCGGCACCTTGTTGGTGGCGAAATCGTAGGCGAACAGGCGATGGGTGTCTTTCAGGTGTGGCAACACGTTCTGGCCGAAGTCGTGCTCGCCGCGTTCGTTGGCCTGCTTGAGCGCTTCCACCAGCACCTGCGTGTTGAACAGGTAATTACCCATCGAGGCATAGGCGCGGGTGGGGTCGCCCGGCATCGCGGCGGGATTGGCCGGCTTCTCCTGGAACTCGTTCACTCGGCCGGCATGGTCGGCGGCGATGACGCCGAATCCCGTGGCATCCGCGAGGGGCACCGGCAAGGCGGCCACCGTGACATCGGCTTCCCGCTCGCGATGAAAATCCACCATCTGCTGGAGATCCATTCGGTAAACGTGATCGGCGCCGAACACCAGCACCAGATCCGGATCGTGCAACTGGATCAGGTTGAGGTTCTGATACACCGCATCGGCGGTGCCCATGAACCAGTCGCCGCCGCGCATCATCTGGGGCGGCACCACCGTCACGAACTCCTCGTTGCGCATCGGCGACACCACCCAGGCTTTGCGGACATGCTCGATCAACGACTGTGATTTGTACTGCACCAGTAGGTAGATCGATTGAATCCCCGAGTTGAGCAGGTTGCTCAACACGAAGTCCACGATGCGGTAACGGCTGCCAAAGGGCAGGGAAGGTTTGGAATTCTGGGACGTCAGAGGACTCAGCCGGGAACCCTCGCCGCCGGCCATCACGAAAGCAAGTATTTTTGGTTGTTTCATCGCGGCACATCCTTCTCTGATAGTGAGAACAACTCTTATCAACCCTTCAAGCGGGAATCGCAACCCAGTCGGCGCTTCCCGCTAACCCTCGAACGTATCGAAATCGCGCTCCGTGTGCAGGTGGTGGCGAACGCGGAACACGTGCGCCGGCATCCGATGCGGGTTCAGCTCCACGTAGTTGCGCGGCCCGTTCCACATATAGTGAGCTCCGGTCAGGAGATCGTGCACCTGGAACGGCTGGCGCGGGTCCACGCCCAGCGCATCCAGATCCAACTGAGTCATGCCAGCCTGGGTGTAATTCGGATCCAGGTTCACCACCACCAGAATCACGTTGGCGCGATTGGCGGTCGTCTTGCTGTAGCAGATGATCTGTTCGTTATCGACCTCATGCAGCCGCAGGCTCCAGTCGGATTGCAGCGCCGGATTGCGCTTGCGAATGCGGTTCACCAGGGCGATGAAGTCGCGCAGGCTGTTGGGCCCGTCCAGCTCCCTCAAATCGCGGTAGCGCAACTGATATTTCTCCGAGTCGAGATATTCCTCGCTGCCGTGCTTGACCGCGACGTGCTCCATCATTTCATAGGCCGGACCGTAAATCCCGTAGTTGGCGGTCATGGTCGCCGCCATCACCAGCCGGGACACGAATACCGGCCGGCCGCCGAACTGCAGGGCCTCGGTCAGGATGTCCGGGGTATTGGGCCAGAAATTGGGCCGGAAGTATTCACGACCCGGCCCCTGACAGACCTCGGTCAGGTACTCGTTCAGCTCCCACTTGGCATTGCGCCAGGCGTAATAGGTATAGGACTGGGTATAACCGAGCTTGGCCAGCCGGTGCATGATCTTGGGCCGGGTGAAGGCTTCCGCCAGAAAGATGGCGTTCGGCGTGGTCTTCTTGATGTCGGCGATCAGCCATTCCCACATGGCGAAAGGCTTGGTGTGCGGGTTATCGACCCGGAAGATGCGCACGCCCTGCTGGATCCAGAACTCGAAGATGCTTTTGATCTCGTCCCACAGCGCTTTCCAGTCGGCGGTTTCGAAGTTGAACGGATAGATGTCCTGATATTTCTTGGGCGGATTCTCGGCGTACTGTACCGTGCCGTCCGGCCGCCAGCGGAACCAGTCGGGATGCTGCTTTACGTAGGGATGATCCGGCGCGCACTGCAGGGCGATGTCCAGGGCGACGTCGATGCCGTGCTCCTTCGCCTTTTGCACCAACTGGCGGAAATCCTCCAAGGTGCCCAGTTCCGGCAGGATATCCTTGTGGCCACCCTCCGCCGCGCCGATGGCCCACGGGCTGCCGACATCGTCGGGGCCGGGAGTCAGGGTATTGTTCTTGCCCTTGCGGTTGACCCGGCCGATCGGGTGGATCGGCGGGAAATACAGCACGTCGAAGCCCATCGCGGCGATGCGCGGCAGCCAGGCCTCACAGTCCTTGAACGTGCCGTGCTTGCCGGGAACGGGACTGCACGAGCGCGGAAACATCTCGTACCAGGTGCTGAAGCGAGCGCGCTCGTCGTCGACCACCACCGCCAGTTCCTTGCCGTAGCTCAGGGCCAGACTCCGGTCGGCGTTGCGCATCATGAGCCGGGCGAATTCCTCGTCCAGCCCCAATTGGCGGCGATATTCGAGATCGTGTGGGCCGGCCAGTTCCCTGGCGCGCTTGCCCAGCCACTTGGCATCCTCACCGCTGGCGCGCCGGCTGGCTTTATCGGCCAGTTCCGCGCCCACCCGCAGCGACAGCGTAATATCCTCGGCCTGTACCCATCGCTCCAGATCGTGCCGCCAGGATTTGAAGGCATCCACCCAGGCGGTGATGGTGTACTCGTAGCAGCCCAGCTCCAGTACTGGAAACTCGCCGCGCCAGCGATCGTTGGCCAGAAATTGCATCGGCGTTTCCCGCCAGGTGGTCTCGCCGGCCTTGCGGTATTGCAGGACGCAGGACAGCGAGTCGTGGCCATCCGTGAACACGTCGGCCTCCACCACGATGGTGTCGCCCACGGTACGCTTGATTGCGAAACGACCGCCGTCGATCTCCGGGCTGACGCCTTCGATGATCACCCGCTTTCGGCCGTCCGCCGCGTCCTTCGGCGCGGCCGAGGCCGGGGTTGGCGCTGGGGTCGGTTCGGCGACCACCGGTTTCCCGTCATCCGCCGCGACCCGGGTCGAAATCGGTACCGGTTCGACAGCCAACCGTTTTTTATCATCCGCTTCGGTCTTCTTTGGCATACCGTTTATCCTCGTTTTTGCTGGTATGAGTTTTCTTGTGGGTACCGATCATTATCGCGACCGTGGCGGCCAACCCGCTGCCGTTCGGGGGCCCGAGGTGTTAAAGTCGCCGCCTTGGTCCCGGTCGTCCGCGCGGCGACCGGCCAACCTCATTTTCCCCCCCTATTATGACGGTTTTTTGCGGCTGTGCCTAAGCCTATGGCAGCAACGCCGCCCGTGCCTGAGGATGCTGAACGATGACTGAATTACAGCGGATTATCGAAGCCGCTTTCGAGCGCCGCGGCGAACTCGACTCCACCACCGCGCCGCCCGAACTGCGCGAGGTGGTCGAGGAAGTGCTGGGCCTGCTGGAACTGGGTAAAATCCGGGTCGCCGAGAAGCGGGATGGAGTCTGGACGGTCAATCAATGGCTGAAGAAGGCGGTGCTGCTGAGCTTCCGCCTGAACGACAGCACGATCATCCGCGACGGCTACACCAATTATTTCGACAAGGTGCCTCCCAAATACGCCGAATACGGCGAGAACGATTTCCTGGCCGCCGGGGTACGGGTGGTGCCGCCGGCCGCCGCCCGACGCGGTTCCTACATCGCCCCCGGGGTGGTGCTGATGCCGTCCTACGTCAATATCGGTGCCTACGTCGACTCCGGCACCATGGTCGACACTTGGGCGACGGTCGGTTCCTGCGCCCAGATCGGCAAAAACGTCCATCTGTCGGGCGGCGTCGGCATCGGCGGGGTGCTGGAACCGTTGCAGGCCAGCCCCACCATCATCGAGGACGACTGCTTCATCGGCGCCCGTTCCGAGGTGGTCGAGGGCGTGATCGTCGAACGCGGCTCGGTGATCTCGATGGGGGTCTATCTCGGCCAGAGCACCAAGATCTATGACCGGCTGACCGGCGAGGTCAGCTACGGCCGGGTACCGGCCGGCTCGGTAGTGGTGCCCGGCGCCCTGCCCGCTCCCGATGGTAGCCACAGTTTGTACTGCGCCATCATCATCAAACAGGTGGACGAAAAAACCCGCGGCCGGGTCAGTCTCAACGAACTGCTGCGCGATTGACGGTTAAAGCCGAAACGGATTTGCGCGATCCGCGACGGATTGCGTAGTTGTTCCTCATCGCCTCCTCTCCGTGCGACGGAGAGGAGAGAGCAGCCATGATACCAGCCAGCAGTGTTGCCGTAGCCCCCTTCCTGGAAGCCGCCTTTATTCACTTCATTCGAGGTAGCTTCGGCCCAGAGGACCGCTCGCCATGATTTGACCCGCACTGGTCAGAATGAACTGATCGGGCGGGTCAAAGTAAGCCTGTCGGAGGTTAACATGATCTCCTGAAACCCATTTCTTTCTGGATAGTCAAACTCTTCAAACCAGTGACCAACACATAACAATCACAATTGGTATGAAAAATGCCTTTTAAATATTAATTAACCGGCCATCCAATTATCTGAATTCATATAATTGGTGCCAGCATGCCTGGTCTTGGAAAAACCATTTATTTCGAGACAACCCAATGATGGAGGTTATCACTGATGTCGACTCCATACACAGTTAAACCGGGTGACACCCTATCAGCCATCGCCCGCAAACATGGGATGACTTGGCAGGATATCTACAATCACCCTGACAACGCTGCTTTTCGGCGCAAGCGGCCCAACCCCAATTTGATCCACCCTGGCGATGTGATCATGATACCCGATGGGGCTATTGGACCCACTCCGCCGGTATCCGTACAAATCCAGCTCGACGATCACCAAATCGGAGAAACAGGCGATCTCATCCCAAGCAATAATGGGGCGGGTGGTAAAAAACACTTTGTTTCGCCAAAAGTCGACAATTTGATGCAAATTTTTTCCTTCTGGCCTTTCAATCAACAGTCGATGTCGCCATTTATCGTTCTGAAAGCCAGCGAGAGTGCCAACTTTGCCGCAAATTTTGAATGGGAAGGCGCCACACCCGATCCGGGCGCTCCTCACAAAGCCAGGATATCGCGCCTGACGGCTGGGCATTTCCCCGTCAAAATAAAAAACAAATCCACTGGCGGAACAGAAGATGAGATTCACGTCTGGATCGTCTGGTCGGAGATCTCAGCCAGCGATGCAACCAACAATACCGGCGACAAGGGAACCTTTTTCCTGGTGAGCATGGGCTACGAGTTCAAGCACACCATCAAACCCAGCACGATCATCACCGCGAGCGAGCGCCCCGACCTGTCCGGCGCTAATGGTTCTCCAGCACCGCCTGCCGCCGGATTAAACCATAAGGGAGATCCGCTTACCGGTGGCGTTAACAAAAAATGGGACAGTTCTCGAAAAATCCGCAAGAAGACCCTCAACCCGGCGGGAGTTCCGCTACCGGGCCCTGCCTCTTTCCACGGCAATTTTCACGATTTTCCCAGCATGGCCGATGGCGACGGTCGTCCCGGCGGTGCCGGAGCCGTTTCCTTTATGGATTGGCTGGTCGCCGGCAATGATGATGCCGGGGTTCTCGACGAGGACAACGATCCCTATACTTCGCCCCACCCCAGGATCCTATGGGGCATCGATACGCCTTCCCGGTCTATCAATCATGCTGACGGCGCCAATGGAAATACCGTGGAATGGCGCTTGCATTTTCTGGAATTTACCAGATTGGAAATTAACCGCAAATGGTATTTAATCTCCAACTATTTTCCATGGCGCGTGCATTACAAGGTTAAAAAGGAAGGCGGCAAATGGAAGAATAATGGCAGCAATAAAGCCACTGACAACATTGGCTTTTAGAAAAAATGATGGATTTACCCTTATGACGCGAGCGTTTTCCAAACTAATCGCAGCAGCCATTTTATTGGCCTTACCAATAGGAGTACCCCAAGCCATGACGCAAGAAGCCCAAAGCACGGCGCTCTCTTCGCTGCGCAGCGCATCCGGTTCAGAGTTGGAGGCCATTGTCAAAAATTACCGAGAGCAGCGCCAATCCGATATTCAGGAACTCATGAGTATCGTCGGGGAGCAAGAGGCGACACTGATAAAAACCCAGCGCGTCGTCAACAATAGCAGGGAATGGTTTGCAATAGTGTTATTGGGTGACATACAACCTGCCGCAGCCGCTCCACTGCTCGCAAGACTCATTTCGGTCAGGGATTCTTCCTTTTCCCTTGTCTCCGACGAAGGCGGCCCTCACTGGTATTCTTTCCCGGCGGCAGTGGCTTTGTCAAAAATCGGCATACCCGCCGTCGAGCCCTTGCTGGAACTGGCGCGCACGTCTTCTTTGACCAGCACGGTCTTTCATCTTTGCGGAGTCACGCTAGAAGCCACCCTCGGCGAGGAATTGGCGCTCTCCGCTGTCAAGCAGTACGCGCGACAGCATCCGGAACTTTCCCAAAAGGATCGTCTTACCGCCTTGACCGCCCTGGTTCGAGCGGGCCACAAACGCTGGACCGCCTATGGTGCCTCCGATTTTTTACCTGAATAATTACGGATTTCGAAGCTTGGATTGCCGGTTCACGATCGCTACCGAAGGCTCGTACTCATGTCCATCACCCTGGATCTTGCCCTCGACCTGCTCCGTCGTCCCTCGATTACCCCGGAGGACGCGGGCTGCCAGGAATTGCTGATCGCGCGCTTGGAAAGGCTCGGTTTCCGGGTGGAACGGTGGCGCTTCGGCAGGGTGGACAATTTCTGGGCACGGTACGGCGATCGCGCGCCGCTGTTCGCCTTCGCCGGCCATACCGATGTGGTACCGCCCGGTCCGCTGGACCAATGGCAGTCGCCACCGTTTGCCCCCGAAGTCCGTGATGGTTATTTGCATGGACGCGGCGCGGCGGACATGAAAGGCAGCCTGGCGGCGATGGTGACCGCCTGCGAGCGCTTCCTAACCGCTCATCCCCAACCGTGCGGCTCCATCGCTTTCCTGATCACCAGCGACGAGGAAGGCGTGGCGGTCGACGGCACGGTCAGGGTGGTCGAACGGTTGGAGGCGCGCGGCGAGAAGATCCGCTGGTGCCTGGTGGGCGAACCATCCTGTTCCGCCCAACTCGGCGATACGATCAAGAACGGCCGGCGCGGTTCGCTGAACGGTCGGTTGCTGCTGCGCGGAATTCAGGGGCACGTCGCCTATCCGCACCTGGCCCAAAACCCCATCCACGCGGTCGGCACGATCCTCACCACTCTAACCGACCAAGTCTGGGATCGGGGTCACGAATCCTTCCCACCCACCTCGTTCCAGATTTCCAACCTGCGTTCCGGCACCGGCGCGGACAATGTCATTCCCGGCGACCTGGAGATGGTGTTCAACTTTCGGTTTTCGCCGGCGGTAACCGTGGAACATCTCCAGGAACGCACCCAGCTGATCGTCGAGACCGCCCTGCTGAACGAAGAGATCAAGACCGGCCAGGTATTCCAGTACGAGTTGAAATGGAGTCTGTCCGGACTGCCGTTTTTCACCCCGCCCGGCGACCTGGTGACTGCCACCGTCGCCGCGATTCGCGCCGAAACCGGGCTGGAGCCCGAACTCTCCACCAGCGGCGGCACCTCCGACGGCCGCTTCATCGCCCCCACCGGCGCGCAGGTCATCGAATTCGGCCCGCTCAACACCACCATCCATAAGATTGACGAACGGATTCCGGCCGCCGATCTGGAAACGCTCAGCCGGATTTACGAGGGGGTTCTGACCCGGTTGTTAGCCTGATTGGCCTGGAATCTCATGGAATTCGCGAACCTGGATTTCGCCACGGTCCTGCTACTGGGCGCCGCCGCCTTGCTGGCCGGCTTCATCGACGCCATCGCCGGGGGCGGCGGAATGCTGGTCATGCCAGCCCTGCTCAGCACCGGGATGCCCCCGCACCTGGTGGTCGGCACCAACAAACTGGTCGGCACCTTCGGCACCTTCAGCGCCTCGCTGACTTTCATCCGCAAGGGGCTTTTCCAGCCGGCGCTGTGGTGGGCGATGAGTCTCGGCACCTTCGTCGGGGCGCTGACCGGAGCGGTGCTGATCTATCTGATGAGCGCCGGCGTGTTGAAAAAACTGCTGCCGCTGGCGATTCTGCTGGCGGCGGCGTATCTGGCCTGGCCGCGCCGCGCCCGACCGGCCTCCGTCGTTCGCCTGGAACCACCGCTCGGGCCCGATTCCGTCCGGCGCGGCGTCAAGCTGCTGACCGGGGGGTTAATCGGCTTTTACGACGGCTTCATCGGTCCCGGCACGGGGGCATTCTGGATGGCGGCGGCGATGAAGCTGTTCCGGCTGGATCTGGTGGCCGCCGCCGGCGTGGCCCGATTCATGAACTTCATCAGCAACATCACCGCCCTGCTGACCTTCATGATCCTCGGGAATATCGACTACGCCATCGGCTTGACCATGGGCGCGACGCTGATGCTCGGCGCCTTCGTCGGCGCCCACAGCGCCATCCGCTACGGGGCGCCGTTCATCCGTCCGGTGTTTCTGCTCGTGGTGTTGATCATGGCCGGGCGACTCCTGATGGCGGGATAGTTCGCGATCGCTACCGCCCCACCCGTTCCAGGATTTCCCGGGCGCTGGTTTCGACCGGTTTGTTGGTGATGTCCACCACCGAAAACCCGCCTTGCAGAAACACCCGCCGCGCCGCGTCCAGTTCCTCGCGCAAGCGGAGAGGGTTGCTGTAACTCCCGCTCAAGGATACCTTCAGCCGCTGTTCGCGCCAGCGCCGGTGGACCAGCAACTGATCGGGATCGATGGTCAGCCCCACCACCCGCCGCCGGTGGAGTTGAAACAATTCCGGGGGCGGTTCCCCGCCGACCAGCGGCACGTTGGCCACCTTCCAGCCCAGCGAGGCCAGATAGAGGCTGATGGGAGTCTTGCCCACCCGCGACACACCGACCAGGACGATGTCGGCCTGCCGCCAATCCTCCGGGTGGCGGCCGTCGTCGTGGGCCAGGGTGAAGTCGATGGCCTCGGTCCGTTCCAGTTCCTCGCGGTTCTGTTCCCGATACAGGCCCGGCCGCCCGGCCGGTTCCCGGCCCAGCAGCATTTGCAACCGGGCCAGCAACGGCCCCATCAAGTCGACCGCCAGCACACCCCGCGCCGCCGCCAAGCGCTCGAGTACGAGGCGCAATTCGGCATCGACCAGCGTATGCACGATAAGGCCATTGGCCGCCGCCGCCCGCGCCACCGCGGTTTCCAACTGCTCCAGTCGGCGCACTCCGCCCATCGTACTGATTTGCGCCTCCGCCTCCGGAAACTGCGCCAGCGCGGTTCGCAGCAGTTGCTCGCCGCTGAAGCCGGTTCCGCCCGAAACGATGAAGATCGAAGTCATGACAGCCCCGCAACCGTCGTTTTCCAAGCCCTATCCCGCGCCGCCGCGTAACCGGCATCCAGTTGTGGTTGCAAAGCCACCAACACCGCCAGCCAGCGAGTCAGGTCGGTCACGCAAACCGCCTCGTCGACCAACAAATCCCGTCCCAGCACCGCCCTGTCCCGGTAGCTCAGCCACTTCGGCACCGGGCTTAACCCACTGTTTGGAGCTCCATGCCCAGACGGTGTGGACAGGGCAGCGGGACCGTCCCCGCCAGATGTTGCCGAACGGCTGCCGGATGTGCCTCGAAAACAGGGGTAACCCATGGCATCGATCATGAATCTGGCGGAGCGTGGCGAGGTAGGCTTCAAGGGGGTGGCTCACGCTCAACCCTCCACCGGCCTCGGTTCGCTTGTCGTCACGATCTCCCGCTCGGCCAGTTCCGCCGCTTCCTCGGCCGTGTGATGAACCTTGCGCGCCAGCAGGGTGTAGGCCACCGGCACCACCGACAGCGTCAGCGCCGTGCCCAGCAGCAAACCGCCGACGATTACCCAACCGATCTGCTGGCGGCTTTCCGCCCCGGCCCCGACCGCCAGCGCCAGCGGAATGGCGCCGAGGATGGTCGCCAGCGTCGTCATCAGGATCGGCCGCAGGCGCAGCGTCGCCGCCTCCAGCACCGCCGCCCGCCGGTCCAGTCCAGTCAGCCGCAACTGGTTGGCGAACTCGACGATCAGGATGCCGTTCTTGGTGATCAGGCCGACCAGCATCACCAGACCGATTTGACTGTAGACGTTGAGCGTTCCCCCCGTCAGGAACAGCGCCAGCAACGCTCCGGTTATCGCCAGCGGCACGGTCAGCATGATCACGAACGGCGACACAAAGCTTTCGAACTGTGCCGACAACACCAGGTAGATAAAAATCAGCGCCAGCACGAAGGTGACGTACAAAGTCGCGCCAGATTCGCGGAATTCCCGCGACTGGCCGTCCAGCGCGGTCTGGGCGTTTGCGCCCAGCACCTCCTCGGCGGTCCGATCCATGAAATCCAGCGCCTCGCCCAGCGTGTAACCGGGCGCGATGTTGGCGGAGATCACCGCCGCGCGCAGCCGGTTGAAGTGGTTTAATTCCTTGGGCGCGACGGTCTCCTGAACCTCGATCAGATTCGAGAGCTGCACCAGTTTCCCGTCGCGGCCGCGCACGAAGATCGCGGTCAGATCCGCCGGCCGCTCGCGATCCTGCTCCTTGAGCTGTACCATCACATCGTACTGCTGGCCCTCCTGCTTGAAGCGAGTCACCTGCCGCCCGCCCAGCAAGGTTTCCAGCGTCCGGCCGATTTCCTCCACGTCGGCGCCCACGGCAGCGATCTTGTCACGCTTGAGCACGACCGATAACTGTGGCTTGTTCAGACGTAGATCGGTATCCGGGTTCGCCATGCCTGGGTATTGCCGGACTTTGGCCAACACCTGATCCACCATCTTCTGCAATTCCGTATAGCTATTGGCCTGAACCACGAATTGTACCGCCGGATTGCGAAAACTCTGTCCCAGGGAAGGGGGGTTGATCGGAAAAGCCAGCACGCCGGGTAAGCCGCCGAACATCTTCGGCCCCAGTTCCTTGGCGATCTCCTGCTGTTTGCGCTGGCGCTGCTCCCACGGTTTCAACCGCACGAACGAGAGCGCACTGTTGACTGGATTGGGCTTCTCCAACCCCGGCGCTACGAAGGAAAAATATGAGGTTACCTCGGGTATGGCCTTGTAGAACTGTTCGAGTTGCCTGGCATAGCCGTCGGTGTACTCCAGAGTAGCCCCTTCTGGCGCGACAATAACACCGATGATGGTGCCGCGATCCTCCAAAGGTGCCAGTTCCGACTTGAGGTGCAGAAACAGCCAGACCGCGCCCATCCCGGTCCCGAAGAACAGCAACACCACCAGCCAGCGCCGGTCGAGCGCCCACACCAGCGCGCCGCGATAGCCACGATTCATGGCCTGGAAAAACCGCTCGCTGACGTTAAACAGCCAGTTGTGCTGCCGTTCGTGGTGCAGCAGCTTCGAGCACATCATCGGCGTCAGGGTCAGGGCCACGAAACCCGACACCAGCACTGCCGCCGCCACGGTAAAGGCGAATTCGGTGAACAGCCGGCCCGTGTTGCCGGTCATGAATGCCAACGGAGTAAACACCGCCGCCAGCGTCAAGGTCATCGCCACCACCGCGAAGGCGATTTCCCTGGAACCTTGCAGTGCCGCCCGGAACGGTGACATCCCGTCCTCGATGTGACGGTGGATGTTCTCCAACACCACGATGGCATCGTCCACCACCAGGCCGATGGCCAGCACCAGTCCCAACAGCGTCAGGGTGTTGATGGTAAACCCGAGTGCGTAGAGAAAAACGAACGCTCCGATCAACGACACCGGGATGGTCACGAAGGGGATAATCGTGGCCCGCCAGTTGCGCAGGAACAGGAAAATGACCGCCACCACCAGCACCAGCGCCTCACCCATGGTGCGATAAACCGCCTCGATGGACTTCTCGATGAAGATCGAGCCGTCGTAGGCCACCATGATTTTCATTCCTTCCGGCAAACTGGCCTCAAGCCCCGGCAGCAGGGCCTTGACCGACTGGGCCACGCTCAGCGTGTTGGCGGTGGATTGCTTGACGATGCCCAGACCCACCGATGGATTGCCGTTGACCCGCACCGCGTTGCGCTCGTCCGCCGCGCCGATTTCAGCGTGGCCGATATCGCGTAGCCGGATCGGATAGCCCTTGGTTTCCTTAAGAATTAAATCGTTGAATTGTTCCGGCACGCGCAGATCCGACTCGGTCAACACCGTAAACTCGCGCTGGCGCGATTCGATGCGGCCGGACGGCAGTTCGACGTTTTGCTTTTTGAGCGCGTCTTCCACGTCCTGTGGGGTCAAACCGTAGGCCGCCATCCGGTCGCGGTCCAGCCACAGGCGCATGGCGTAGCGCCGTTCCCCGGCGATGATGACACTGGCCACGCCCGGCAGCGCTTGCAGGCGGTCCACGATGACGCGGTCGGCATAGTCGGTGATCTCCAGGGCACTGTGCCGGTCGCTGGAGAAGGCCAGCCACATGATGGCCTGGGCGTCGGCCTCGATCTTGGCCACTACCGGATCCTTGACCTCGTCCGGCAACTGGCCGCGTACCCGCGCCACCCGGTCGCGCACGTCGTTGGCGGCCGAGTCGACGTTTCGTTCCAGCAAAAACTCGACCGTGATCTGACTGACTTCCTCGCGGCTGACCGACTTGATGGTGCGGATGCCCTCGATGCCAGCCAGCGAATCCTCCAGCGGCTGCGTCACCTGGCTTTCCATGATCTCGGCGCTGGCGCCGGGATAGACCGTGCGCACGGACACGATGGGGGCGTCGATGTTGGGATACTCGCGCACCGGCAGCCGCAGGAACGCAATCACGCCGATTAGGATGATGGCGAGGCTCATCACCGTCGCCAACACCGGGCGTTTGATGCAGAGTTCGGGCAAAAACACGGCGGCCTACCCCTTCTGGGGGGGCGGCGGCTGGCCGCCCGGTGATTGGGTTCCCGGCGCTGGCGGCAACACCACCGGCGCGCCGTCGCGAATCTTCAGTTGACCGTCGGTGACCACGAGATCGCCGACCGAGAGGCCTTCGAGAATTTCCACCTGGCCCGGTCGGCGCAAGCCAAGCCGGACCGGCGTCATCACCGCCTTGCCGTCGACCACCCGGTACACGAAGGTTTTCTGGCCCACCGGCACGATGGCCTGCTCCGGAGCGACCAGGGCATTCTCCCGCCGTTCCAGAATCAGACTGACCCGCGCGAACAGGCCCGGCCGCAGCTTGTTACCCTTGTTGGGCAGCCGCGCGCGCAGCAGCACGGTACGCGTCTCCGGGTCCAGCGCCGGATCGATGGCGTAGATGGTCCCTTCGAAACCCTGGTCGGGATAGGCATCCATGCGCACCGTCAGCGTCTGCCCTACCCCCAGCCGGGCCAAATAGGTCTCGGGTACCCGGAAATCCAGCTTCATCGACCCGAGGCTTTCCAGATTGGCGATATCGTCGCCCGGTTTGACGTAGGCGCCGGGACTGACCAGCCGCAGCCCGACCGTCCCGGCGAACGGGGCACGGATCACGGTCTTGTCCAACCGGACCCGGTTCAACTCCTGCTGGGCGCGGGAAGCGTCCAGTTTGGCCTTGGCTTCGTCGAGGTTCTGCTGGCTGGTCAGATTCTTGCGATCAAGATCCTGCAAGCGCCGGTAGCTGCTCTCGTCCAACTCGACCTGGGCGGTGCTGCCGGCCAGTTGGGCCTTGTACTCATCCTGATCCAGCGTGATCAGCGGATCGCCTGCATTCACGGTCTGGCCCTCCTTGAAATGGATGCTGGCCACCCGACCGGCGATTTCGGGACGAATAATGACCGTCTCGTCGGCTCGCAACGTACCGACCGCCGTAACCTCGACGTTGAGGGTCTCGCGGGTCACCGGCGCGGCCTTGACCGGCATTGGCGGTGATTCCGGAGGTTTTTGCTGGGCTGGGGCGGCGCCCGATCCCACCAATAAAACGAGTGCGACGACCCGCGCCGCATGTTTCAGTATGTCGTGCATGTCGAATCAGCCCGCCTTGAGAATAATGAGTCGTTGCGAACGCGAGCGCCGGATCAAGGAAACAGCACCGCACCGACGATGGCGTAGAGCAGTGCCGGCAATAAATTGCCCACGTGAATCCGACCGATTTCCAACAAATTGATTCCTATGCCGAGAATCAGCAACCCGCCGGTGGCGTTGACGGCGTCCAGCACCGCCGGTTGCGACAGGAAGGCCAAGTGTGCCGCCAGCAAGGTAATGCCACCCTGCACCACCAGCACCGGCAAGGCGGAGAACATCACGCCGACGCCCAGCGACGAAGCCAGCGCGACCGAGGCCACGCCGTCCAGCAGCGATTTCAGCAGCAGTACGCTGGCATCGCCCACCGTGCCGTCGCGGATCGAGCCGACGATGGTCATGGCGCCGGTCAGATACAGCAAGGTGGCGGTGACGAAGCCCTCGACGAAGCGGCTGGAATCGGAGTGCAGTTTGCGCCGCAGGGCTTCGGCCAAGCCTTCCAGCCGCTGTTCGATCCGCAGCAGTTCGCCGGTGACGCCTCCCAGCAGCAGGCAGGCGATCGCCAGCAGGGCGTGCCGGGCCTCCAACGCCATGCGCAGACCGATGACGACCACCGCCAGCCCCAATGCCTGCATCAGAATGATCTTGATCCGCCCCGGCAATCGCGTTCCCGCCGCCAGGCCGACGGCGCTGCCGGCGACGACCGCTGCCGTGTTGACCAGCGTTCCGAGCATCGCGCTTCTCCCTCAGCCCAGCAGCATCTTGGCGCCGATCACCGCCAGAAAGACGGCGAACACCTTCTTCAACACTTCGGTCGGCAGGGTATGCGCCAGTTTTGCCCCCAGCGGCGCCGTCAACATGCTGGCGAACGCGACGCCGGCCAAAGCCGGACCATACACATAGCCCAAGCTCCAGGCGGGTAGTTCGGTGGCGTTGAGACCGGTCACGACAAAACCGAGAGATCCGGCCAGGGCGATGGGCAGGCCGCAGGCGGCCGAGGTCGCCACCGCCTGCCGCATGGCCGTGTTGCACCAGGTCAGGAACGGCACGGTCAGCGACCCGCCACCGATGCCGACGATGGCCGACATCACGCCGATCACTCCACCGGTCGCCAGCATCCCCGCCGTGCCCGGCAGATCGCGATGCGGCGCCGGCTTGGCGCCGAAGCCCATTTGCGCCGCCACCGCCAGCACGAATACCGCGAAGATTTTCTGCAGGGCCACGCTCGGCAGCGCATCGGCCACCGCTGCTCCCAGCCAGGCGCCGCCGACGATGCCGGGAGTCAGCCGCCAAACCACCGGCCACAGCACCGCCCCACGGCGATGGTGCGCCCGGACCGACGAAATCGAAGTGACCACGATGGTGGCCAGCGAGGTGCCGATGGCCAGGTGCATGACGACGGCGTCGCTCACCTGCTGGCCGTGGAGAATCCAGGCCAGCACCGGTACGATGATCAGGCCGCCGCCCACGCCGAGCAGGCCGGCCATGACGCCGGCGAACGCGCCCAGCGCCAAATAGAGCAGCAGAGTCGGTAAAATCGCATCCAAGAGGGTTATCCTTGTAAGGTCGCCATTTCCGGGGAGAAGCACGCGGCTGATGTATGGTAAATTCCGCCGCGGAACGGCCGCCATGCGCATTGTCGCGCAAGGCGGCTATTGTAGGGCGGATAACCGGGCATTTCCCCTTCCTGACATAACCCCGATCATTGATGATTCCGTGGCGCGCGTCCGTCACGGGCGGCACAAGAACAGCGAGGAGCAGGCACAGGCATGAAAATTCAAAAGATTTGCGTGTTGGGTGGCACCGGTTTCATCGGCCGCAACCTGGTAAGGCGGCTGACCAACCGGGGTTACCAGGTCAGGGTTCCAACTCGCCATCCGCAACGAAATCGGGCAATCGAGGTGCTGCCCGGCGCGGAACTGGTCGGGGCGGACGTTCACGACTCCGAGACGCTCCGGGAACAGTTCGCTGGCTGCGACGCCGTCATCAATCTGATCGGCGTCCTGCACGAATACCCCGGTCAGAGTTTCCATGCCGTCCACACCGAGCTGCCAGGGAAGATAGTGGACGCCTGCCGGGCGACTGGCGTCAAGCGTCTGTTGCATATGAGCGCCCTGCACGCCGACGCCGCCAAGGGTCCGAGCCAGTACCTGTTCACCAAGGGCGAAGGCGAGCGGACGGTCGTGGAGGCGCGGGATCTGGCGGTCACCTGCTTCAAGCCGTCGATCGTTTTCGGGCCGGACGACGATTTCTTCAACAAGTTCGCCAACCTGCTCAAATTCAACTTGGTGCTGCCGCTGGCCTGCCCGAATTCGCGCTTCGCGCCGGTTTACGTCGGCGATGTAGACCAGGCCTTCGAGACGGCGCTCGAGAACGACGCGACCGTCGGCCGGAGCTACGAGTTGTGCGGGCCGCGCGCCTACACCTTCAAGGAACTGGTCGAGGACATCGCCCGGATGCTGGGCAAGAAGCGACTGGTGGTCGGTCTGCCCGATTCGCTGGCGCGATTGCAGGCCAAAATTTTCGGGATGCTGCCGGTGAAGATCTTCACCACCGACAACTATCTCTCCCTGCAAGTGGACAGCGTTTGCGGCCGCAATGGCTTTGAGGAACTCGGCATCACCCCACACTCGGTCGAGGGCATCATGCAGTTGTACTTCGCCGACAAGACCCAGCGCCGCGCGTACGACCAACTACGCAGGGCGGCGCGGCGCAACTGAGAGACTGTATAAAATCCCCCTCTCCCCCCAGGAGAGAGGTTGGGGGTGAGGGGTTTATTTTCAATTGGTTATATTGCGAGAGGCTGTACAAAAACGCCTCTGAAACTGGCGCAACGGCCCGTTTCCCGCAATGGGAGCGGGTCTGGAATCACCCTCCCCCAGCTTCCCCCGTCTCCCCCCACAGCGCGCCGAGTTCGAGGGCGATGGCGTTGAAGGGCTCCACGCTGACGGCATCCTGCTCCCGAACAGCCCGATCAGGGTCCTGCGCCCGTCGTGGAGCAGGAGCGTCGTTTGACCACGAACGCATCCGGCGCTGCCATCTATCAATAAACCTGCCGCCTTTTGACACATCGGTCATGAGCTATAATGCACTGGTAACACTTTCGATAGTGCCCGGTGGCAGAGTGTCTTCGCGGTAACGCACCATGAATTTCATCATTGCCAGTACCTTCGTCGACAGCCTGGCTCGTCTCGGGACGCGGGCGCAGACCCTGGTCAAACAGGCGGCGTTTGATTTTCAACTGGCGCCGGCAAATCCCGGTTTCCAGTTGCATCGCCTGGAACGCGCCGTTGAAAAAAATTTCTGGTCGGCGCGGGTCAATCTCGACTTGCGCATCATTCTCTACCGCGACGCCGATCACCTGGTGCTGTGCTATGCCGCGCCTCATGAAGAAGCCTACCGCTGGGGCCAGAAGCGGCGCTTTGAAATCCACCCCCAGACTCACGCCGCGCAAGTCGTGGAAATCCAGGAACGAGTGGAAGAAGTCGTCAAATACGTGCCGCGCGAAACGCCGTTGCTGTTCGGCCATTACGAGCGCGACTATCTGCTCGCGCTGGGCGTGCCGGAGGAATGGCTGGACGCGGTGCGTCATACCGGCGAAGACCAGATGGAGGCATTGCTGGATCGCTTGCCGCAGGAAGCGGCGGAGCGCCTGCTCCAACTCGCCTGCGGCGTGCCGGTGCCGCGCCCGGTGACGGTCGCCGAGACGGCCTTCGTCCATCCCGACGCCCGGCGCCGCTTTCGGGTCATCGACAGCCAGCAGGAATTGCGCCGGGCGCTGGATTATCCCTGGGAACGCTGGATCGTGTTTCTGCATCCGACCCAGCGCGGCGTGGTCGAACGGCGCTACAGCGGACCGGCGCGGGTTTCCGGAGCCGCCGGCACCGGCAAATCGGTGGTGGCCCTGCACCGGGCCGCGGCGCTGGCCCGTTCCGCGCCGGAGGGGCGGGTGTTGCTGACCACCTTTTCCAAAACGCTCGCTGCCCGTTTGAGCCAGAACGCCGATGTGCTGCTGGGCGCCGATGCCCCGGAACGCACCCGGATCGACATCGTTCACCTCCACAAGCTGGCGCGGGATGCGTGGGTCAACACGCTCAAGCACAAGTTCGCCTTCATCAATACCAAGCGGTTCAGCGAATTGCTGCAAGCCGCCATCGCCAAGGTCGGCGCCGCCGAATATTCGCTGGCGTTTCTCAAGGCGGAGTGGGAGGCCATCGTCAATTTTTGGGGCATCGGCGATGAAGAGACCTATCTTCGCGCCTCCCGGAAAGGACGTGGCACGCGCTTGACCGCCCGGCGGCGGGGCACGGTCTGGCGGGTGTTCGCGGAGTTGCTGGCGGTGCTGGACGAGAAGCATTACATGACCTGGGAGCGTCTGTGCTTCCGCCTCGCCGCCGAGTTGATCGAACGGCCGCCGCCCTACCAGCATGTCGTCGCCGACGAGGCGCAGGATTTCGGTCCGGCCGAATTCCGCCTGTTGCGCGCGCTGGTGGCGCCCGGCGACAACGATCTGTTTTTGTGCGGCGACGCTGGCCAGCGGATTTATCAGCCCCGGTTTTCCTGGCGGGCGGCGGGCATCGAGGTGCGCGGACGGGCGACGCGCTTGACGGTGAATTACCGCACCACCGAGCAAATCCGCCGTTTCGCCGACACGCTGCTGCCCGCCGCGCTGGATGAGGACGGCGACGGCAAGCCGGAACCCCGCGCGTCCATTTCGCTGTTGAAGGGGCCGCCGCCGGAAGTCAGCGGCTACGCCACGGTGGAGGAGGAGATCGCCGGGGTCGCCCGGCGCCTGCGGGAACTGACGGCCGACGGGTTCGCGCCCCACGACCTGGCGATCTTCTGCCGCAGCGAAACCCGGCTCAGGGAACGCGCCGAGGCGGCTTTGCAACGGTGTGGTTTGGCGGGACACTACCTCAGCGACGACGCGCCGCCGACCGACGCGCAGGTTTCGCTGGGTAGCATGCACCGCGCCAAGGGCCTGGAATTCAAGGTCGTCATCGTGATGGGCTGCGACGCGGACATGTTGCCGCGCGCCAGCGTGCTCGAGGACATGGTGGACGAAGCCGACCGTGCGGCGTTCGTCGAGCAGGAGCGGCAGTTGCTCTATGTGGCGTGTACCCGCGCCAGGGAGAGACTGTTCGTGACGTATAGCGGTAGGCCGAGTTGTTTCTTCCAAACCTGATCTCGTGATGAAAAATCCCTCCCGCACCCGCCGAAAGCCGCCCGACCGCTCGGACGACTTTGATTCCCCGTGGAAGACCCTGCTGGACCGCTGGTTTCCCGCTTTCATGGCCTGGTTCTTCCCGCCCATCGCCGCCGAGATCGATTGGGCGCGCGGCTACGTGTTCCTGGACAAGGAGTTGCAGAAAATCAGCCGCCGTGCCCAGGAAAAGCGTCGCCATGCGGACAAACTGGTCAAAGTCTGGCGGGGCACCGGCGAGGAAATGTGGGTGCTGGTTCATGTCGAAATCCAGGCCGGTCAAGAAACCGACTTCGCCGAACGGATGTTCGTCTATTACTACCGGCTGTTCGACCGCTACCGGCTGCCCCTGGCCAGTCTGGTAGTGCTGGCCGACGACCGGCCCCAGTGGCGGCCGGATCGCTACCAGCGTCAGTTATGGGGCTGCGAACTCAAGCTGACGTTTCCGATGGTCAAACTGCTGGACTACCAGGGACGGCTGGCGGAACTGGAAACGGCTCCCAATCCCTTTGCCCTGGCGACGGCGGCCCATCTGCTGGCGCGGGCGACCCGGAAGGATCCCCAAGGTCGGTTGGCCGGCAAGCTGGCCCTGACCCGGCGGCTGTACCAGCGGGGCTGGACCAAGCCGGAAGTGCTGGACCTGTACGAGTTCATCGACTGGCTGCTGGCCTTGCCCGAGGCCTTGGAAGACGCTTTTCTCGATGAGATTCATGACTTGGAGGCGAGTACGAA
>JAVMKL010000020.1:0-9057 GCA_031732875.1 Candidatus Competibacter sp.
GCCAATGTGTCACTAAAGTGGGGATGCTCATCACGGAAACTGAGGGACACTACCAAAATTTCAAACATTTACCAAAAGCAAGGATCCACGACTGGTAGCGATGGACGATGTCAAGGGCTTCCTGAGTTTTCTGGCGGTCGAAACAAAAATCTCAGCCTCCAGTCAGAACCAAGCCTTTAACGCCTTGCTGTTTTTATTCAAGCATGTCCTGGAAAAGGAATTTGGGAAACTCGAAGGCGTAGTGCGCGCCAAACGGAAGCCTTATATCCCGGTGGTGCTGTCGCGGGAAGAAGTGGACCGCATCATCGCGCGACTCGATCAACCCTACGCCCTGGTGGCGAAATTATTGTATGGATGCGGCTTGCGGCTATTCGAATGCCTGCAACTGCGAGTGCAAGACTTAGAGCCTATACGAAAAGTATAGGCTCAAGGTACACACTTATGACGGGCATTCTTCATTTGTTTTATGGAACAGCTTTTTTAACATAATCCGGATAGAAGCAACATAAATCATTGCAATACTCGAAGCAGGCTTTTTTTCATATTCCCTGGCTAATCTGCGATAACGACTGAGCCAGGCAAAGGTTCGCTCCACCACCCAACGTCGAGGCAGCACCTTAAACTTCTTACCCGTGCGACTGACGATATCTAATTCACAGGAAAACGTCTTTTTAACCCATTCGACCAAGGGACCTTTATAGCCTTGGTCGGCCCAGATTCGTCGCAGGGTGGGGACTGCTTCAAAGACCCGTTCCAAGACCGATGGGGCTCCTTTGCTATCGTGAACGTTGGCGGCATGAACGTGGGCAACCAGAACGCAACCTATTGTATCCACAACAACATGATGTTTCCTGCCGCCGACTTTTTTCCCACCATCGAATCCCGATCCCTCGGCGGATTCCGCCGTTCCCTTCACGCTTTGGCTGTCAATGATCCCGGCGCTTGGTTCTTCATTCCGACCGTTTTTTTTCGCAGCATCCGCCGAATTTCATGATTCGCGCGCTCGAAAAGTCCGGACTTCAGCCATTTTTGATAATGATCATTGACCGTGGTTGGCGGTGGAAAATCATGCGGCAAATACCCCCACTGACAGCCCGTTTTGTTGATATAACTGATGGCATCCCAGACTCGTCTCAAATCAACTTCCCTCGGTCTACCTATGAAACGACCTTCTTCTTTTAATAGGATCGCTTCGACCACTTCCCACTCTTCATCGGTCAAATCACTCGGGTATTTTTTATCAGTCATCAGGGTTTGCTCTCTTAAGATCAATTCAAAATCAAATTTTTCACGAAGATTATACACTAATTTTCTATTTAAAATAATGGCTTAGTTTTCGTATAGGCTCTTAAACTTCGCGATGCGGATATTGACCGTGCACGATGGCAAGGGCCAGAAGGATCGCACGGTGCCATTGCCGGAGACGCTGGTTTCCGAACTGCAAACCCAACTGGAACAGGTCGCGCAAGTGCATGAAGCGGACTTGGCCGCCGACTATGGAGGAACCTTTTTACCTTCCGCACTGGAGAACAAATACCCACGGGCGGCCAGGGAATTGGCGTGGCAGTGGTTGTTTCCAGCCAAAACGCTGACCTTGGTGCCGGATGCCCAGAAGTATCGGCGTTATCATTTGCACGAAACGTACGTGCAAAAGGCCATCAAGGACGCGGTGCGCCGGACTCGAATCCCCAAGCGGGCCTCCCCCCACACCTTCCGCCACAGCTTCGCCAGCCACTTGTTGCAAGCCAACTACGACATTCGCACCATTCAGGAATTGCTGGGGCACAGCGACGTGCGCACGACCATGATCTATACCCACACCGTGCGCAGCGTCACGCTGAAGGAAGCCAAAAGTCCGCTGGATTTTTAAGTCCGGGCCGCCAGCGCCCTTCCCCAGCCGGATAGGCTAGACTTTCCGTCCATCGATAACCCGCGCTTCCGTGGAGAACCCGTCACCTTGTCCCTGTCCCGGACCGCTTTTTCCAACCCCGGCTGGCAAGCTCGCCTGACGCTCGGCTTCCAGCGCCAAGGGCCGCGCACCATCCTGGCGCAGCGCGCGCACCAAGGCCCCCTACAGGTGCAACGACCCTTCTATCCCGAAGGCGAAACCGTCTGCCATGTCGCCCTCCTTCATCCTCCCGGCGGGGTGGTCGGCGGCGACGAACTGCGGATCGACGTCGCGCTCGACGCCGGTGCCCAGGCCCTGCTCACCACCCCGGCGGCCGGCAAGTTCTATCGCAGCGCCGGCCCGCTCGCCCGCCAGACCCAACACCTGACCGTCGCCCCCGGCGCGGCGCTGGAATGGCTGCCGCAGGAGAACATCGTCTACGCCGGCGCCCGCGTCCACGCGCTCACCCGCATCGAACTCCACGGCGACGCCCGTTTCCTCGGCTGGGAAATCCTCTGCCTGGGCCGACCGGCGGCGGGCGAGCGGTTTACCACCGGCGACTACCGGCAGGATCTCGAACTGTGGCGCGACGGCGAACCGCTCTACCTCGAACGCGGCCGCTATGCCGGCGGCGATGCCGTCCTCGACGCCCGCTGGGGATTGCAGGGCCAGCCAGTGACCGCCACCTTGCTATGCGCGCCGGCCAGGCCAGGCCAGGTCGAGGTTGTTCGCGCCGGCTGGGAATCCCTCGCCACGCTGGCGGCTCAGGGCGAACTGGCGACGGTGACCCAGCTCGACGGCTGTCTGATCTGCCGCTATCTCGGCCCCTCAGCAGCCCGCGCCCGGCGATTTTTCATCGTGGCATGGGGCTTGCTCAGACCCGCGATACTGGACCGCCCGCCCTGCCCATCCCGCTTCTGGACTACCTGACCACCGCACGAGAACGTCCATGGAACTCACGCCCCGCGAAAAAGACAAGCTGCTGCTGTTCACCGCCGGCCTGCTGGCGGAACGGCGCAAGGCCAAGGGTCTCCGACTCAACTATCCGGAAGCCGTCGCCTACCTCTCCTGCGCCCTGCTGGAAGGCGCGCGGGAGGGTAAAAGCGTGGCCGAACTGATGAGCCACGGCCGCACCCTGCTGACCCGCGCCGAGGTGATGGACGGCGTACCCGAAATGATCCCCGAGGTGCAGATCGAAGCCACCTTCCCGGACGGCACCAAGCTGGTCACCGTACACAACCCGATTCCCTGAGGAGACGCCCATGATCCCCGGCGAAATCGTCACCGCCGACGGTGACCTCGAACTCAACGCCGGCCGCCGCGTCGCGCGGCTGACCGTGGCCAACACCGGCGACCGGCCGATCCAGGTCGGCTCGCACTACCACTTCTTCGAAACCAACCCCGCCCTGCGCTTCGACCGGGCGCAAGCGCGTGGTTGCCGGCTCGACATCCCCGCCGGCACCGCCGTGCGCTTCGAACCGGGTCAGGAACGCGAAGTGGACCTGGTGGAATACGCCGGGACGCGGGAAGCCTACGGCTTTCGTGCCGCGATCATGGGACCGCTGGAGGGCAAGCCATGAGCCGCATCGACCGCCGCGCCTACGCGGACATGTACGGCCCCACCACCGGCGACCGGGTCCGGCTGGGCGATACCGAACTGTGGATCGAGGTCGAGCGCGACTGCACGATTTACGGCGAGGAAGTGAAATTCGGCGGCGGCAAGGTGATCCGCGACGGCATGGGCCAGTCGCAGCGCTCACAAGCCGAGGGCGCGGTGGACACCGTCATCACCAACGCCCTGATCGTCGATCACTGGGGCATCGTCAAGGCCGACATCGGCATCAAGGACGGCCGCATCAGCGGCATCGGCAAGGCCGGCAACCCCGACGTGCAACCGGGGGTCACCATCATCATCGGCCCCGGCACCGAGGCCATCGCCGGCGAAGGGCTGATCGCCACCGCCGGCGGCATCGATTCCCACATCCATTTCATCTGCCCGCAGCAGGTGGAGGAAGCGCTGATGTCGGGCGTGACCACCATGATCGGCGGCGGCACCGGCCCGGCCACCGGCACCAACGCCACCACCTGCACCCCCGGTCCCTGGAACCTGCGGCGGATGCTGCAAGCGGCCGAAGGCTTGCCGGTCAACCTGGGCTTTCTCGGCAAGGGCAACGCCAGCCGGCCGGCGGCACTGGAGGAACAGATCGAAGCCGGCGCGATGGGGCTGAAGCTGCACGAGGACTGGGGCACCACCCCAGCGGCCATCGACAACTGTCTGGACGTGGCCGAGCGCTACGACGTGCAGGTCGCGATCCACACCGACACCCTGAACGAATCCGGTTTCGTCGAGGATACTCTCGCCGCCTTCAAGAGCCGAGCGATCCACACCTATCACACCGAAGGCGCCGGCGGCGGCCACGCGCCCGACATCATCCGCGCCTGCGGCGAAGCCAACGTACTGCCCTCCTCCACCAATCCGACCCGACCCTACACGGTCAACACGGTGGACGAGCACCTCGACATGCTGATGGTCTGCCACCATCTCGATCCGGCGATTCCCGAGGACGTGGCCTTCGCCGACTCGCGCATCCGCCGCGAAACCATCGCCGCCGAGGATATCCTGCACGATCTGGGCGCGTTCTCCATGCTCTCCTCCGATTCGCAGGCCATGGGCCGGGTCGGCGAGGTCATCACCCGCACCTGGCAGACCGCCCACAAGATGAAGGTGCAGCGCGGACATTTACTCCCCTCCCCCGCTGGGAGAGGGGTTGGGGGTGAGGGAAGCGAGGAGAGCGATCGCGCCGACAATTTCCGGGTCAAACGCTACGTCGCCAAGTACACCATCAACCCGGCCATCACCCACGGCATCGCGCATCTGGTCGGCTCGCTGGAGGTCGGCAAGCTGGCCGACATCGTGCTGTGGCGGCCGGCCTTCTTCGGGGTCAAACCCTCCCTGATCGTCAAGGGCGGGCTGATCGTGGCCGCGCCGATGGGCGACGCCAACGCCTCGATTCCCACCCCGCAGCCGGTGCACTACCGGCCGATGTTCGGGGCCTTCGGCGGGGCGCTGGCAGCCACCTGCCTGACCTTCGTCTCCAAGGCCGCGTTGAACGGCGGGGCGCTGGACGCACTGGGCCTGCGGCGAATGCTGGCGGCGGTGTGGAACACCCGCGCCATCGGCAAGCGCGACCTGATCCACAACGACTACTTACCTCACATCGAAGTGGATCCACAGACCTACGAGGTGCGGGCGGACGGGATGCTGTTGACCTGCGAGCCGGCCACGGTGCTGCCGCTGGCACAGCGATACTTCCTATTTTAAGCCATTCGTCTACAATTCTGGAGAGATCGATATTGTATCAATCGTATCGTTATTTAATCGCCTGGTAATCACCGATGGACGACGATGCCGATCTGTCGATAATGGGAGAGGGGAAAACCGATGCACGAGCGCAACTTGGTTCTTGCTTGCACTTTATGGATGGCTACCATGGGCGGCGCTATCGCCGCCGAACCGACGCGCAATTCCATCAATATCGCGGGTTCATCCACCGTCTACCCATTCGCGATGGCGGTAGGCGAGCATTTTAACAAGGTCACTCAATTAAACCCGCCTCAGATCCAATCCATCGGCACGGGCGCTGGTTTGAAATTGTTTTGTGCCGGGACAGGAATGGAGACGCTGGATATCGCTAACGCCGTGCGCCCCATGAGTCCAGCCGAAAAGGAGATGTGTGAAAAAAACGGTGTCAAAGACATTGCTGAAATCAAGTTTGGCACTGTAGCGACTGTTGTCGTTGAATCAAACACGGCGGCAAGATTTGCCAACCTGACCCGCAAGGAATTGTTTTTGGCGATGGCCAAGGAAGTCCCTGACCCAAATGATGGCACCAAACTTGTGCCCAATCCCTACAAAACCTGGAAAGATATCAATCCGGCACTACCCAATACCAAGATTATAATATGGGTACCTGCTGCGATGCATGGAACTCATGATATCGTGTTCAATCAGATCCTGTTAGTCGGTTGCAAACAAATTGATTCGATGCAGACCCTGACGGCCAACGATCCCAAGTCCTTAGAAACGGTCTGCCAGAGTACTCGTGGAGATGGCGCCTACATTGAGTTTAAGGAATATGCGGCGGCCATCAAAGAGATAAAAGCCAATCCGCTTGCCTTGGGTATCATGGCGAATACCCAATTCAATGTGGATTCCGGTTTAAACGCTATTCCCATCGATGGTTATGAACCAACAGCCGCAAGTGTCGCTCATCAAGTATACCCGCTTACAGAACCACTGTTAATGTATGTAAAGAAATCTAACATTGGTATTGTCAAGGGCCTTAAGGATTATTTGACCGAACTCACATCCGATGAGGCTATCGGCACGAATCGGGGCTACCTGGGTACAATGGGTATGATCACATTACCCTTGGCCGAGCGCAACCAGGCGAGAACCAGCGTGGCGAAGCTGGCAACGAATTAACTTTGCCTTTCTTATTATGGTCAATATCTTTGCCGCAATCCTGGCTCGATTGAAGCACCGCTTCAAACCCTGTCGATTCCACACATCCTGATCCCAAGAACCGCCACCCTCATCTGAAGGGGTAGGTCAAGAGGCATGAGGCGGACGTGATGACGGAGACTGTGGTCCTGAATTCGGCCGAATGGCGGGCGGTTTACGTCGCGATTCACTGCCGCCCTCCACCGGCCACCCCACCGTCGCTGCCGGCTATGCTCGGCTGGATCGCCCGCCTGAGCGACTATTTGGGGCGCAAATGCGATGGATCACCCGGTCCCCAAGCCCTGTGGATCGGCTCGCAGCGGGCGCGTGATCTCGCCTGGGGGATGGAATTGGCTTCTGACCTCCATTCCCAATCAACCGGTTAGAGATGTGTGGAATCGACAGCCACAAGATGAAGGCGCAGCGGGGCCATCTCCCTCCACCCTCACCCCCAATCCCTCTCCCGCAAGCGGGAGAGGGGAGCCAGAAAGCCGACAATTTCCGGGTCAGGCGCTACGTCGCCAAGTACACCATCAACCCGGCCATCACCCACGGCATCGGTCACCTGGTCGGTTCGCTGGAGGCCGGCAAGCTGGCCGACATCGTGCTGTGGCGGCCGGCCTTCTTCGGAGTCAAACCCTCCCTGATCATCAAGGGCGGGCTGATCGTGGCCGCACCGATGGGTGACGCCAACGCTTCGATCCCCACCCCGCAACCGGTGCACTACCGGCCGATGTTCGGGGCCTTCGGCGGGGCGCTGGCAGCCACCTGCCTGACCTTCGTCTCCAAGGCCGCGTTGAACGGCGGGGCGCTGGACGCACTGGGCCTGCGGCGAATGCTGGCGGCGGTGTGGAACACCCGCGCCATCGGCAAGCGCGACCTGATCCACAACGACTACTTACCTCACATCGAAGTGGATCCACAGACCTACGAGGTGCGGGCGGACGGGATGCTGTTGACCTGCGAGCCGGCCACGGTGCTGCCGCTGGCACAGCGATACTTCCTATTTTAAGCCATTCGTCTACAATTCTGGAGAGATCGATATTGTATCAATCGTATCGTTATCAGGTCGCCGATAGACGATGTTGGTTCGTCGACAACTGAGAGGGAGAAAAAACAATGTATGAGCGTAGCTTGATTCTTGCCTGCACCCTATGCATAGCTATTACGACTAGTGCCACCGCCGCCGAATCCAAACGTGACTACATCAGCATTGCGGGTGCAACTACGATACATCCGTTCGCAACTGCGGTGGGCGAGCGATTTAGCAAGGCCACTGGTTTAAATCCACCCCAAATCCAAGCCATCGGCTCGGGGGCCGGTTTCAAATTGTTTTGTGCTGGAACCGGCGTCGGAACACCCGATATTGCTGTTGCGGTACGGCCCATGAAACCGGAGGAAAGGGAGCTGTGCGAAAAAAACGGCGTCAAGGATATTGTTGAAATTCAGTTCGGAGTAGTTGCCACAGTCATCGCTAAATCAAATGCAGGACCAAAATTATCGAACCTGACCCGCAAGGAATTGTTTCTGGCGATGGCCAAGGATGTCCCCGATCCGAAAGACGGCGCCAAGCTGATACCCAATCCCTACAAGATATGGAAAGATATTAATCCCGCGTTGCCCAACACCAGGATTGTTATGTGGATACCGGCCGAGATGCACGGTATTCATGATATCGTGTTGAACCAAATCATGCTGGTCGGCTGCAAGCAGATCGATTCGATGCAAGCCTTGACAGGGAACGATCCCAAGGCTCTTGAAGCGGTCTGCAAACGTACCCGGGAAGATGAAGCCTATATCGAATTCAAGGAATTTAGTGTAGCCATCAGGGAAGTACAAGTCAGTCTCAATGCGCTCGGCATCATGTCGCAAACACACTTCAATCAGGATTCTAGCTTAACCACTATTTCTCTTGATAGTTACGGGCCGTCGGCTCCAAGCGTGGCTCATGGAGTGTATCCAGTCACGGAACCACTGTTATTGTATGTCAAAAAAGCCAATCTGACCGTCGTCACGGGACTTAAGGAATATCTGGCCGAGTTCACTTCCGAAGAGGCCATTGGTACGAACCAAGGCTATCTGGGCGCGATGGGCGTGGTTACGTTACCGCTTGCCAATCGCAATCGGGCGAGGACCAGCGTTGGGGAACTGGTAATGAATTGATTTCGCCTCTCGTTTGGGGTCTTTAATATACCGATTTGTTGAAGCGCCGCTTCGGACCACCCCAACGCTGCGCGCCACCTTTTCTTTATCCAAGAAAGGGAAATTTCACAATCGATATGGGAGCATCATAGCTGGTTTATTCATGGTTTTGCCGAAGACCCCAGGGTAATAGACTTGACTTCGAAGTATTCGCTCATGCACTGATTTCTCATATTGTTGGGA
The DNA here is from genome assembly GCA_031732875.1 of Candidatus Competibacter sp. Classification (GTDB taxonomy): domain Bacteria; phylum Pseudomonadota; class Gammaproteobacteria; order Competibacterales; family Competibacteraceae; genus JAVMKJ01. Next base: position 8,778 of record JAVMKL010000020.1, read on the forward strand.
TCGGTCTCAAGATAAGCGGCGAACAAGGTGAGTGGTGATCTGGAGATGCTGTCCACAATAATTTCTTTCTCCCTCCGATTCTTGGCAGCCTGAATCGCGTTAATTCGCTCGTGCATCTCTTGGGCGTAGCGGTAACCCCGGTATACGTCTTTATAAGCCTCAAATATGTTGGGTGCTCCCAATAGACTGATGATGAGCAGTATCATTGCCAGTCGAACCACTCGACGGTCGGGGATTTGGATTTTTTCGCCAACCAGGAAGTGGGCAACAATAATAAAAG
>JAVMKL010000021.1:0-9034 GCA_031732875.1 Candidatus Competibacter sp.
CTCGACGTGCGGATCGAGGTCTTGACCACCCAACTGAAGCGGGAAGGAGTGATTTAAGTCACTAAATCAGTTAATCTATTTAAAATATTTAATATTTTTAATTAAAGAGCAATGAGCATCAAAGATCCATTACAAATACTCGAAACCGATGCGCTGACTGGCCTGCGCAGCCTGTCGGACAAATCGGTCGAGGTCGCGCTCACCTCTCCGCCGTTTTATTTGCTGAGACGCTATGGGACCGCGTCAATATGGCCTGACGGCTGGGAAGGTGAACTGGGACACGAATCGCACCCCAACCAATTCGTGCGCCATTTGCTCGATGTCTTCGACCAAGTGTGGCGGGTACTCAAGGATGATGGCTGTCTATGGGTCAACCTGGCTGATACCTACAATAACCGGCAAGGAAAAAAAGGCACCACCAACGCGCCGGATGGCTCCAACGGACGCTTCGCCGCGGGAGGTAAGGGTTATGCGGATGCGTTACGCCAGCAACCGGAATTTTTTAAGCATTATGTCCCAACTATCGGGCACAAATCGGAAATGGGGGTGCCGTTCCGGTTTCATTTGGCGATGACTGATTGCGACTTCAGGCACTTTGTGGGCGCCGAGCCAGGCCCTCAATGGATATGTCGGCGCACGATCATTTGGGCAAAATCCCTGGTCAATCTCGAAACACGAGAGGCCCGTGGCAATGCCATGCCCGAGCCAACACTCGATCGTCCCTCGCGCAATTACGAGTTTCTCTTTCTATTCTCCAAACAGCCCGACTATCGCTTCGATCGTCGTGCCATAGATATCCCGGCCCGTTCCAGCCTCCGGCGCGGGGACCGGACAAATGCCGGCTCGGTATGGCAGACGCAGGCCCGGATCGTCTCGGACAGTGCGGAATTGCCGGACGGAATCTGGCAGATCAATCCCGAGGCGTCTCCCTATCGGCATGTAGCAATGTGGCCGCGCTCCTTGGTCCAGCAAATGCTACTTCCCACCGCTCGGCCCGGGGACACCGTGCTCGATCCCTTCGCCGGCAGCGGGACCACGGGCCAGGTGGCGCTCGAATTAGGACTCAACGCGATTCTCATCGAGGCGTCGCCCATCGCTCGGAACGCGCTGTCGGATCGCCTCCACACAGTCAACATGGCGCTCCCACTGTAAGATCCGCGCCATGACCAGTTGCGACCAACCGCAATCCCAGTCGTCAAGCTTGGGGCGGGAGCCTCTCGATCGGGTATTCGGAGCTGAAAACCGAGCCCGACTCTTGGATCGCCATTTCGGCATCCATAAGTCGGTCACGCCGGAGAATGCGTGGCTACATGTCTATCGCCTGTTGCTCTGGATCGATCGTACCACTGCCTTGGCTCACTGTTATGAATCGGATAAGGCTCAGCCCGGTCGCCCGTGGTACGCGCGCAGCCTTGCATTCCATGACTGGCTGGCGAGGGTGCTCCGCATCGAGCCCTCGCGGCTTGGCGACTCGATCAATTGGCTATTTCGCGAGGCAATCGCCGATCTCGCCAGCCACGCCGTTGCTTCGCGCGGTGCCGCCTACGAGCGACAGCGCGCCCCTTATGCAGGCAAAGATCTCCCCGAACCAGGCGAGGATCCGGAGTTGGTTGGGATCATCGGGGAGATGCTGTCTCCATGGATGGATCGCCCCCCGCCGGCCGAGGAGCTACGTCGGCTTACGCGGCGCATCCATGCGCATCTCAGCCAGGAAAACAAGAGGCGGAACTTGGTCGGCGAGGGTTTTGAGGATGTCCTGGCAGCAATCGTCACCCGTATCAGCGGGACCGAATCGCTTGATGTTCGCAATCGAATCGTCCTACACGAGCTGCCGGGATTCCACTCTCCAGCCCCGAGCGAGAAAAGCAAAAAGGTCGACCTGGCGATCCTCGGCGAAGGTCAAAGAAACCTGGTCAGCGCCAAATGGAGCATCCGCGCGGACCGCGAAGAACAGTTTTCAAGCGACTTCGAAGCTTATGCACGGCTCGAGTCCTCCGGTCAGAATTTCTCCTATATCCTCGTCACTAACGAATTCGATGCGGCTCGCCTAAAGGCTGCTTGCGAGCGCCGTCGCCAGAATGGATTGCTTTTCAGTCACGTTGTCCATATCAACCCTGAGGGCGTTCTGGCCGCCTATGGCGAATCGGGCCGCGGCGCCGCATCCCAGATCCGCGACCACATCAATACTGGGCGCCTGATGGACCTGGCGACTTGGCTGGAAAGCCTCGTGCGGCATTAGCCGTGCCAACCCTGGAGGATCGATCCTGGTCGAGTGCTTGGACCCATTGCAACGGCGATGAGGATGATCCGACGAGGATTGCGCCGATGCTCGCACGGATCCCGCGTCGGCGGCCTCTTGAAGATTTGACAAACCCGAACGATACCGCGCTAGATTGAAACTGCCCCAGGAGCCCAAACAATCATGTCAACGTTGCCTTCCGCCTCAACCTCTGCCCCTCCCACCCTGCCAGCGTTGCCCGAGGCGTTCGCCGCCGCCCTGCCGCAAGTCCAACAGGATCTGGCCGCCCGCGCCCCAGCGCCGGTTCAGGACCAGCAGCAAGTCTCCGTTCTGGTCAGGGAACTGGACTTGCGCGACAGCAACTCGATCATTTTTTTCGGCAGCAAGGCCCAGGAACAGTTAACCACCATCTCCGACAAGATGCTGGAAGGGGTGCGCAACAAGGATACTGGGCCGGCCGGTTCGGCGCTGAACGAGATGGTCGCGGTGCTGCGCGGGTTCGATCTCGACGAACTGGACCCGAATAAGAAGCCCGGCTTTTTCGCCAAGCTGTTCGGCGCGGCCAAGCCGCTGGTCAAGATCGTCCAACAATACGAAATGGTGCGGAACCAGATCGACGACATCAGCGACGCCCTGGAGCGGCACAAGACCCAGTTGTTGACCGACATCGCCGCTCTGGACCGGCTGTACGACGCCAATCTCGATTATTTCCATACTCTGGAGCTGTATATCCAGGCCGGCGAAGAAAAATTGCGCCTGGTGGACGCCGAGGAGCTGCCGGCGCTGGAACGGGAGGTCACGACCAGCGAAGACATGGTCAAGGCGCAAACCTTGCGCGATCTGCGCGCCAGCCGCGACGATCTGGAACGGCGGATCCACGACCTCAAACTGACCCGGCAGGTCACCATGCAGAGCCTGCCCAGCATCCGGCTGGTGCAGGAAAACGACAAGGGACTGATCGCCAAGATCAATTCAACCCTGGTCAACACCGTGCCGCTGTGGCGGCAACAACTGGCCCAAGCCATCACCATCTACCGCTCCGGTCAGGCCGCCGAAACCGTCAAGGCCGCCACCGATTTCACCAACCAACTGCTGGAGGCGAACGCGGAAAATCTCCGGCAGGCCAACGTGCAGGCCCGCGCCCAGATCGAACGCGGCGTGTTCGACATCGAAACCGTGAAGAAGGCCAACCAGACGCTGATCGCCACCATCGAGGACAGCTTGCGCATCGCCGACGAGGGTCGCCACCGCCGGCGGGAGGCCACCGCGCAACTGGAAGCCTGCGAAACCGAACTGCGGCAGGCGCTGGCCTCCGCCCAGGCTCGAACCCGCCAACCCAGCCAACCCACCGGAGGTCGCTGACATGGGACTATGGGATAAACTGATGGGTGAATTCATCGACGTCATCCAGTGGACGGACGACTCGAACGACACTTTGGTGTACCGCTTCGAACGCCACGGCAACGAAATCAAGTTCGGCGCCAAGCTGACCGTCCGCGAGGGCCAGGTAGCGGTTTTCGTCAACGAAGGCCAGCTCGCCGACACCTTCCAGCCGGGCATGTACGAACTGAAGACCAGCAACCTGCCGGTGCTCTCGACCTTGCAGGCATGGAAGCACGGTTTCGAAAGCCCGTTCAAGGCCGAGGTGTACTTCTTCAGCACCCGCCGCTTCACCGACCTCAAGTGGGGCACTCAAAACCCCGTGATGCTGCGCGATCCCGAATTCGGGCCGATCCGGCTGCGGGCTTTCGGCAGCTACGCGATCCGGGTCAAGGACGCGCCGACCTTCCTGCGCGAGATCGTCGGCACCGACGGCCGCTTCACCACCGAGGAAATCACCAACCAGTTGCGCAACATGATCGTGTCGCGCTTCGCCAATATCCTCGGCCAGGCGAAGATCCCGGCGCTGGATCTGGCGGGCAACTACGATCAGCTCGGCCAGTTCCTGCAACAGCGCATCGCTCCGGAATTCGAGGGGGTCGGGCTGGAGTTGCCCAACCTGCTGGTGGAAAACATCTCGCTGCCCCAGGAAGTCGAGGCGGCGCTGGACAAGCGCAGCAGCATGGGCATCGTCGGCAATCTCGACCAGTACACCCAGTTCCAGGCGGCGGAGGCCATGCGCGACGCCGCGGCCAACCCGAGCGGCGGCTCCGAAGCGATGAACATGGGGCTGGGACTGGCGATGGCCCAGCGGCTGAGCGAGACGCTGGCGCGGCCGGTCCAACCTACTCCCTCGCCGCAACCCGCGCCCCAGCCGGCCCCGGCTCCCATGGCCCCGCCCCCGTTGCCCGCGGCCAATCCCTACTTCGTGGCGGCCAACAACCAGCAGACCGGGCCTTTCCCGCTGGACGAATTGCAGCGACAGGCGCAAAGCGGTCAGTTGACCCGCGCCTCGCTGGTGTGGACCCAGGGCTTGGCCAAGTGGACGGCGGCCGGCGAAGTGACGGAGCTGGCGCCTCTGTTCGCCCACCTGCCACCGCCCTTGCCGGGTGGGTGATGGCGTCAACAGCGACCAGCGGAAGGAGATCGTTGGACCGACCAGGTTCTCGACCGCGAGGATATCGTCACCGTCGCCCGCGGCGATACTCGGCTCGCCTCGTCACCGGACGATTTTTACGAGGATAGCGGATTGCTGATGTGATGGTGAACCCACCAAAGGAGATTCCTCCACACCGGCGGACCTGATCGCCGCCGTCGATCAACTCCGCCAACGGTCCAAGGAAGGGCCGAACTCAACGATTGTGATGGAGTGGAAATGATGCCCGAGGGTGATACGTTCACCGGCCACCGCCGAATCTGGTTGGCGGTCTTCGCCTTGTTGGCCCTCGTGCTGCTGGCCGGCGGCTATGCGCATTACCACACCGAAACCGTGCGCATCCGCCAGGAAAAATATCAGGATATCGCCACCATCGGCGAGATGAAGGCCAGCCAGATCCAGCAATGGCGGGAAGAGCGCCTGGCCGACGCTCGCAGGCCCGCGGCAAGTCCGTTCTTCCGGCGGGCGCTGGCGGAGTGGCGAAGAGCTCCCGAAAATCCTGACCTGCGAGCGGACTGGCTGCAGCGGTTGAAGCTCGAGCAGGAAGCGTATGGCTACGCGGACGCACTGCTGCTCGGTCCGGAAGGGCGCATTCTCCTTGCCGCCGACGATGACCCCGACCCGGTCGATTCGACCACCCAGCAGGCCATCGCCACGGCCCTCGCCAACGGCGCGGCGGTGCTTTCCGATTTCTACCGCTCTCCAACCGGCGGCATCTATCTGGACACGGTCGTCCCCGTGTCCGAGCCCGGAGGGCGACCGCTGGCCGTGCTGGTCTTGCGGAGCGCCGCGGCTTCCTTCCTCTATCCGCTGATCCAGTCCTGGCCCATCCCCAGCCGCAGCGCCGAGACGTTGCTGGTCCGCCGGGAAAACGATTCGGTGGTCTATCTGAACGAGTTGCGCCACCAGACCGACACCGCCCTGTCCCTGCGTATCCCGTTGGCCCAAAGCGATCTGCCGGCGGCGCAGGCGGTACTCGGGCGACAGGGCTCCTTTCAGGGTCGCGACTACCGGGGAATCGAGGTGCTGGCCGACCTGCGCCCGATTCCCGGATCGCCCTGGTTCCTGGTGGCCAAGGTGGACGCCGACGAAATCCTGGCCGAGGCGCGCTACCGAGGCGGGATGATTACCTTGTTCGTCCTGCTGAGCCTCCTCCTCGCCGGGGCGGCGACCACCATCGCCTACCGGCGGCGGGAAGCCGGTCTCTATCGCGAGTTGTACCGGGCGGAGCGCCAGCAACGGGAAGCCCAGGAAGAATTCCGCACCACTCTCTACAGCATCGGCGACGCGGTGATCACCACGGATCAAGATTGCCGGGTCCGGCAGATGAATTCGGTGGCGGAGCAACTCACCGGCTGGTCGGAAGCCGAAGCCCGAGGCAAGCCCCTCGACGATATCTTCCGCATCATCCACGAGGAAACCCGCGTCGGAGTCGAAAACCCCGTCCGGCGCGTGCTGCGCGAGGGGACGGTCGTAGGGCTGGCCAACCACACTCTACTGATCGCCCGGGACGGGACCGAACGCCCCATCGCCGACAGCGGCGCGCCCATCCGCGACGAGAGCGGCGCCATCACCGGCGTGGTGCTGGTCTTCCGCGACCAGACCGAGGAACGCGCGGTGGATGCGGAGATACGCCGCAACGAGGCGCGGATGCGCAGTCTGGCGAGCATCCTGCAATATCGAGCCGATTCGGTGCAGGATTTTCTGGACTACGCGCTGAACGAAGCCATCCAACTGACCGGCAGCAAGATCGGCTACCTCTATCGCTACTATGAAGATCGCCGGGAGTTCGTGCTGAACTCCTGGTCTCGGGAGGTGATGCGGGAATGCACCATCATCAATCCCCAATCCTGCTACGAACTGGATAAAACCGGGCTCTGGGGCGAAGCGGTCCGGCAGCGCCGGCCGATTCTGGTCAATGATTTCACCGCCGAGCATCCCCTCAAGAAAGGTTATCCGGAGGGCCACGCCCGGCTTTTCAAATATCTCACCGTGCCGGTCTGCAGCGGAGGCAATATCGTCGGCGTGGTCGGCGTGGCCAACAAGGCGACCGATTACCACGAAACCGATATTCTGCAGCTCACGCTGCTTATGGAGGCCGTCTGGAAAGTCGTGGAGCAACGACAAGCGGAAGACAAGGAACACCAGGCGGTGCGCTCGTACCGCATGCTCAGCCACTGTAACAAGGTCATCGCCCTAGCCGAGGAGGATGTCGGACTGATGCGGGAGATTTGCCAAATCCTGGTCGCGGAAGGTGGGTGGCGCATGGCCTGGGTAGGCGTGGCCGAGCCGGGGCCGAGCCGCCGAGTCCGTCCGGTGGCCAAGGCCGGGTTCGAGGACGGTTACCTTGAGGGGATCGAGGTAACCTGGGACGAGTCTCCGACCGGGCAGGGCCCCGCCGGAACGGCCATTCGCACCGGCCAGATGGTGGTTTGCCAGAATTTGACGACCGACCCCAATTTTGCGCCCTGGCGCGAGGAAGCGATCCGGCGCGGCTATGTCGCCGCCATCTCGCTGCCGCTCAGGAGCGAAACCGGCGTGTTTGGCACGCTGACCCTTTACGCCACCGAACCGGACGCGGTGGCTCCGGCCGAAGTGGAACTGTTGCGCCGGCTGGCCGACAATCTGGCCTATGCCCTGCGCGTGCTGCGGATGAAGGCGGCCGGCGAACAGGCGCTGCGCAAACACGATGCCCTCGAAGCCCAGCTTCATCAGGCCCAGAAGATGCAGGCGGTGGGCCGGCTGGCGGGCGGGGTGGCCCACGACTTCAACAACATGCTGGCGGTGATCGCCGGTCATGCCGAGATGGCCCTGGAGCAGACGGCGCCAGACAGCCCCTTGCATGCCGACCTGCTGGAGATTCAGAAAGCCGCCCAACGCTCGACCGACCTGACCCACCAGTTGCTGGCTTTCGCCCGCAAGCAGACCATCGCGCCCCAGGTGCTCGACCTCAACGACACCATCGCGGGGATGCTCAAGATGCTCGGACGGTTGATCGGCGAGAATATCGACCTGTTGTGGAAACCCACCGGCCAGATGTGGTCGGTGAACATGGACCCGGCCCAGATCGACCAGATTCTGGCCAACCTGGTGGTCAACGCCCGCGACGCGATTTCCGGGGTCGGCAAGATCGTCATCGAAACCGGCCAGGTCACGTTCGACGAAGCCTATTGCGAGACCCACGCCGGCTTCATCCCCGGGTCCTATGTCCTGCTGGCGGTCAACGACAACGGCTGCGGCATGGACAAAGCGGTACAGGAGCAAATCTTCGATCCCTTTTTCACCACCAAACCGCAAGGTAAGGGAACGGGCCTCGGCTTGGCCACGGTGTACGGCATCGTCAAGCAGAACCACGGCTTCATCAATGTGTACAGCGAACCCGGTAAAGGAACGAGCTTCAAAATCTATCTGCCCCGGCACGCTTCGAACCATGCGAGCGTCGGATTGGTGCCGGCACCCCCCGCGCCGCCAGCCACCGAGACCGTACTGCTGGTCGAGGACGAAGCAGGGTTGCTCCAGCTCGGCACCCAATTGCTCGAACGACTGGGCTACACCGTGCTCGCCACGGGGAGTCCGAACCAGGCGATCGAACTGGCCAAGACCCATGCTGGCGCCATCCATCTGTTGCTGACCGACGTGATCATGCCGGAAATGAGCGGTCGCGAACTGTGGCAACGGCTCGAAACCATCAGACCCGGACTTAAGTGCCTGTTCATGTCCGGCTACACCGCCAACGTCATCGCCCATCACGGCGTTCTCGACCCCGGCGTCCACTTCCTGCAAAAGCCTTTTTCCAGGCAGGTGCTGGCCATGAAACTCCGCGAGACGCTTTACGGATCGTGACGGAGAGCGCCAACATGGCTCTCCTCCTGGCGCTGGACGATGTGCACGAGGCGGGCTACCGATGTAATGAAAGACCAACATTCACCCTGACGGAGTGAAGGCTGGCCAGTAGAGTTCGCCCGCTCTCGTGAAGAGAATGGGCGTTGCCTATCTCTCCACGAAAGCCCGTTCGATCACGTAATGGCCAGGTTCGCCGATATGCGGCGAGATGACAAAGCCGCGAGCGTCAAGCAGCGCGCAAGTATCCTTCAGCAAGCCCGGACTGCCGCAAATCATCGCCCGGTCCCGCGCCGGGTCGAGCGGTGGCAGGCCAAGATCCGCGAACAGTTTGTCGCTCTCGATCAAGTCGGTCAGCCGCCCTTGATTGCGGTAGGGTTCGCGCGTCACGGTGGGGTAATAGATCAGCTTCTCGCGAA
>JAVMKL010000022.1:0-2120 GCA_031732875.1 Candidatus Competibacter sp.
GCGGCTATCTGCTGCACACGGCGATCACCCACAAGTACATCTTCGACTATCACGATGGCGACATTTACTGGTGTACCGCCGATGTGGGCTGGGTGACCGGCCATTCCTACATCGTCTACGGCCCACTAACCAACGGCGCCACCACTCTGATGTTCGAAGGCATACCGACCTATCCGGACTCCGGCCGGTTCTGGCAGGTGGTCGACAAGCACCAGGTCAACATTTTCTACACCGCCCCGACCGCCATCCGCTCGCTGATGCGCGAAGGCGAAGGCCCGGTTAAGGCGACCTCCCGTAAAAGCCTGCGGCTGCTGGGTTCGGTGGGCGAGCCGATCAATCCCGAAGCCTGGGAGTGGTACTACCACAACGTCGGCGAAGGTCGCTGTCCGATCGTCGATACCTGGTGGCAGACCGAGACCGGCGGCATCCTGATCACCCCGCTGCCGGGCGCCACGGCGCTGAAGCCGGGTTCCGCCACCCGGCCGTTCTTCGGCGTGACGCCGGCCCTGGTCGATGCCGAGGGCCAGTTCCTGGAAGGCGCCACCGACGGCAACCTGGTCATCACCCGTCCCTGGCCGGGGATGATGCGCACCGTGTACGGCGATCACCAGCGCTTCATCGATACCTACTTCTCCATGTACAAGGGCCTGTACTTCACCGGCGACGGCGCGCGCCGCGACGAGGACGGCTACTATTGGATCACCGGCCGCGTCGACGACGTGATCAACGTTTCCGGCCACCGCATGGGCACCGCCGAAGTCGAATCGGCGCTGGTGCTGCATCCGGCGGTCGCCGAGGCGGCGGTGGTCGGTTTCCCGCACGACATCAAGGGCCAGGGCATCTACGCCTACGTCACCCTGAAGGTCGGCATCGAACCGACCGAGGCGCTGCGAAAGGAGTTGATTGCCCACGTCCGCAAGGAGATCGGTCCGATCGCCTCGCCGGATGCGCTACAGTGGGCACCCGGCCTGCCCAAAACCCGTTCCGGCAAGATCATGCGCCGCATCCTGCGCAAGATCGCGGCCAACGAGGTGGATGCGCTGGGCGACACGTCGACGCTGGCCGATCCGGCCGTCGTTACCGACCTGGTCGACAACCGCGCGGTCAAGTAATCCAGGTTCGATTTCCAAAGATCGCGATAACGACAACCTCGATCCACACCCGGCCCTCTCTGGAGGGCCGGGTTTTTCATTGCCCGGTGCCCGCCTCGCGCGCACCGGTTTCATCGATCCAGGCGCTCACCAACCGGGCGGGCGTGAGATCGAAATATACGTTGCGCACCGTCACGCCGGGCCAGTGGGGCGCGCCCAGTTCGGCTGGCGCCATCTCCTCCAGTTCCGGCGGCGGTTCCTCGGCCGCACGCCATTTGAAGCTCTCGCAGCAAACGTAGAACGGCACGCGATGCTCGCGCGCTGCCAGAGCCAACAGGCCGGTTCCGGCCTTGTTGATCACGGAGCCATCGGCCAGCACGCTGTCGGCGCCGACCAGCACCGCGTCGGCCCGGGCGACGAACAGCCCCATCTGCGCGTCGGTGATGTAGACGGCCGGCACCTTCCAGGCCGAGAGCCGCTCCGCCAGCCTCCCGCCTTCATTGAGAGGCCGCGATTCGGTCACGATCATCCGCAGGCCGGCGTCCTCGAGCAACCGGCAGACCTCCATTACGGTCGAGCTGAAACTGTGGGTCATCACGGTCCGACCGGGGCCGAGCAGGCGGGCGGCATGGGTGGCGCACTCGGTCACCGCCCGCCGCGACGCCGCGATCAGCGCCTCCGCCCGTTCGGCCGCCGAGCGGCGCGCGAGGGCCGGTTCGATCCTGGCGTCGCTGTTCAGCCCTTCCCGCCAGCGACGCAGCAGATTTTGAATGGGCGCCATGCTGGGCCGGGCCAGGGCCAGCCTGTCGGCCAGGGCCAGCAACTGCTCCCGCAAGTCGGTCGCATCGACCGCCGGCAGGGTTCGCGCCGCATCCGCCAGAATCGCCAGACAGCGGCGGGCCAACTCACTGGCCCCGCTCGTGCGGTCATCTCGAATTTCCGCAATCGCAAGGTTGAATTGCGTAAGGCTCATTGCTCAAAATTGAGTGGTAGGATAAGAAAAATCCGGCATCGACCCGTACAAACGCC
>JAVMKL010000022.1:2220-9026 GCA_031732875.1 Candidatus Competibacter sp.
CCGGCATACTCCATTCGAGGCAGGAGATCGATCATGAGTGACGTTGATCCCATCATCGGCAATTGGTACCGCAATCAGGAAACCGGCAACGATTTTGAGGTGGTCGCCATCGACGAAGACGCCCAGACCATCGAGATTCAGTATTTCGACGGCGAACTGGAGGAATTGGATCTGGATTCCTGGTACGAACTCCCGATCGACTCGATCGAAGCCCCGGAAGACTGGTCCGGCCCCTACGACGAAATGGAACCGGACGATCTGGGCTACGAAGAGGAAGAAGAGTTCAGCGACGAGAACGACCTGCTCGCCGACCGCAGCGAGGAATGAGCCCCGTTCCGGCGCGGTTCTCCGATCTCCGTCACTCGAGCCCGCCGCGACCGGGCGAAAACTTCGGTCAGAGCGCCCGAGCGGGTGTTCGTGTTATCTTGCCGATCCCGGCCGGTGGTTGGGCGTTGGCCAGCGTTCGCGCCGCTGGCTAGCTTAGCAAGTTCCATGGCGATGAAGGCAAATTCAGTTTTCGATCCAACCCCATGATCCAAGACAACCCGGAAGTTCGCCGCTCGCGCGGTCTTTACCTGCTGCCCAACCTGTTCACCACCGCCGCATTGTTCTGCGGCTTCTACGCCATCATCGCCGCCCTGCAAGGTCGCTTCGAGCCCGCCGCCGTCGCGGTGTTCGTGGCGATGGTACTGGACGGCCTGGATGGCCGGGTCGCCCGCCTGACCCACACCGAAAGCGAATTCGGCGCCCAGTACGACAGCATGGCGGATCTGGTGTCCTTCGGTCTGGCGCCGGCCCTGATCATGTACGAATGGGCGCTGGGCGCGATGTCGGGCATGGGACCGTTCCTGTCCAAGCTCGGCTGGCTGGCGGCATTCTTCTACACGGTGATGACAGCGCTGCGGCTGGCTCGCTTCAACGTACAACTCGGTCATACCGACAAGCGCTACTTCATCGGCCTGCCCAGCCCCTCGGCGGCGGCCATCGTGAGCGGTCTGGTCTGGTTCGGCACCGATCTAGGACTGACCGGTACCCAACTGTTATGGCCGGCACTGGTCGTCACCATCGGCGCCGGAGCGCTGATGTTCAGTAACATCCTCTATCTCAGTTTCAAGCAACTCGATCTGCGCGGGCGGGTGCCATTTATCGCCGCGCTGGTCGTCGTACTGATCTTCGTGTTCACTTCGATCGACCCGCCCAAGGTGCTGTTCGTCGGCTTCCTGCTGTACGGTCTGTCGGGTCCCGTGATGTATCTGGTGCGGTTGCGCCAGCGCGCCCGCCGCCGGGCTCAAGGGCTTGGCGATCTTCCGGGGGTCAAGCCCCACCACGACCGCGACGCTCCGCCCCCGCCCTCATGAAGGGCGCGCGCCGATTCGGATTTCCGCCCGGTGCGATGACAAACATTTGAATATCGTCATAATCAATTGCCAAGAACGGCTGGCGCTCCCTCAATCGTCAGCGTGGCGGGCGAACCTCATTGGAGAATCCTGCGATGAACAAGTTAATCATCTTCGACACTACCCTGCGCGACGGCGAACAGAGCCCCGGCGCGTCCATGACCAAGGACGAGAAGGTTCGCATCGCCAAGATGTTGGAACGGATGCGGGTGGACGTGATCGAAGCCGGCTTCCCGATCGCCAGCCCCGGCGATTTCGAGGCGGTCCGGGCAGTGGCGCGAGCGGTCAAGGACAGCGTGGTCTGCGGGCTGGCGCGCGCCGCCGCCGCCGATATCGATCGGGCCGGCGAGGCATTGAAAGAGGCGGCGGCCTGCCGCGTGCACACTTTCATCGCCACCTCGCCGATCCACATGAAGATGAAGCTGCGAATGGAACCGGACCAGGTGGTGGAACGCGCGGTCGAGGCCGTGCGCCGCGCCCGGCGTTGGACCGACGACGTCGAATTTTCGGCCGAGGACGCCGGCCGTTCGGAACTGGATTTTCTGTGCCGGATCACCGAGGCGGTGATCGAGGCCGGCGCCCGCACCATCAATATCCCCGACACGGTCGGCTACAACGTTCCCGACCAGTTCGCCCACACCATCCGCGGCCTGATCGAACGGGTGCCGAACGCCGACAAAGCGGTGTTCTCGGTGCATTGCCATAACGATCTGGGGCTGGCGGTGGCCAACTCGCTGGCGGCGGTGCTGGCCGGGGCGCGGCAGGTCGAATGCACCATCAACGGCTTGGGCGAACGGGCCGGCAACGCCTCGCTGGAGGAAATCGTGATGGCGGTACGCACCCGCCGCGACGTGTTCCAGCTCGAAACCGGCATCGACACGACCCAGATCGTGCCGGCCTCGCGCCTGGTGGCGAACATTACCGGCTTTCCGGTACAGCCCAACAAGGCTATCGTCGGCGCCAACGCCTTCGCCCACGAATCCGGCATTCATCAGGACGGCGTGCTGAAGCACCGCGAAACCTACGAGATCATGCGCGCCGAGGACGTGGGCTGGACTACCAATCGCATGGTACTGGGCAAGCATTCCGGCCGCAACGCTTTCCGCACCCGGTTGGAGGAATTGGGCGTCAACTTCGCTTCCGAAGAGGAGTTGAACGCCACCTTTGCCCGCTTCAAGGAACTGGCCGACAAAAAGCACGAAATCTACGACGAGGATCTGCAAGCGCTGGTCACCGACGCCTATCTGGCGGCGAACGAACGGGTGAAGCTGCGCTATCTGCGCGTCTGCTCGGAAACCGGCGAGACTCCACGCGCCCAGGTGACGCTGGCGGTGGACGGGATGGAGCACGGCGCGACCGCCGACGGCGGCGGTCCGGTGGACGCCTCGTTCAAGGCCATCGAAAGCATTTTGCAAACCGGCACGGACCTCCTGCTGTACTCGGTCAACAACATCACCAGCGGTACGGATGCCCAGGGTGAAGTCACGGTGCGGGTCGCCAAGGGCGGACGCATTTTCAATGGCCAAGGTGCCGATACCGACATCGTGATCGCCTCGGCCAAAGCGTACGTCAACGCTCTCAACAAAGTGCTGCAACCGGTCGAACGGGCGCATCCGCAACTGTTGTGAGCTTTCGTCGTGACCGGCAACCGTCAGCGCCAGTATCTGGAGGTACTGGGCGTCCCGTTGTGGTTACCACGGCGACCGCTGGTCGGGTATCCGCCACCGGTGGCCGGGGCAACTTCAGACCACCCCGGCGCTTCGCACCACCCCTCCTCAGCCAAGGAGGGGAGCACGCAATATCCTTCCCCGTCGGCCCCGACGATCGATCGAGAGAAACCCCAACCATTGCCCGACCATGATGAGACGCCATCCCTGGATGACGACTGGGAACCGGTCGTCGAACCCGACCCCGCTGACCTCTTCCCTCCACCCGCAATCAGCCGCGAGGCGCGGATCGCCCGGCTGGAGTGGGAGGAACTCACGGCCGAAGCCCGCCAGTGCCAAGCCTGCGGGCTGTGCGCCACCCGCTCCCAAGTCGTGTTCGGCGTGGGCGACCGCCGAGCGGAATGGCTGGTTGTCGGCGAGGCGCCAGGCGCCGACGAGGACCGACTCGGCGAGCCGTTCGTCGGTCGGGCCGGCAAACTGCTGAACCCGATGCTGCTCGCTATCGGTCTCCGACGCGAGCAGGCGTACATCGCCAATATCCTGAAATGCCGCCCGCCCGAAAATCGCGAGCCGACGCCCGGCGAAGCAGTCTGTTGCCGGCCATTCCTGGAACGGCAGATCGCGCTGATCCAGCCGCGCATCATCCTCGCGGTAGGTCGCATCGCCGCCCAAAACCTGCTGGATACCGACACCCAGATCGGCAAGCTGCGCGGCCGGGTGCACCGCTTCGGCCCGGCTCGCATTCCGCTGGTCGTCACCTACCATCCGGCCTACCTGTTGCGCTCGCCACGCGAAAAGCGCAAGTCCTGGGATGACCTGCGGCTGGCGCGGCGCGCCTTGGCCGCCGAACCGGTCGGTCGGCCAGGTGATCCGCCGCCGCCATGAACGCGTTGCGGGAACCTCGCATCGGCCAGTTCCGGCGGATGCTCCACGCCGACTTGCGGGAAATCGTCCTGATCGAAAAACGGGCCTACGACTTCGCCTGGACCGAGGGCATTTTCCGGGATTGCATCCGAGCCGGCTATCACTGCCGGGTGCTGGAAATCCCGCACGGCTCGATCCAGGCCTACGGAGTGATGTCGGCGGCGGCCGGCGAAGCCCACATTCTCAACCTTTGCGTTCGCCCGGAGTTGCAGGGACGCGGGCTGTCAAGGCAGGTGCTGGATCATCTGCTCGATCTGGCACGCGACGCTCGGGTGCGGACGGTTTTCCTCGAAGTCCGCCTTTCCAACACTCGCGCCGCGCGACTCTACGCTTCCGGTGGGTTCTGCGAGATCGGAGTACGGCTGGGTTACTATCCCGCCGTCAAGGGACGGGAAGATGCGCTGGTCATGGCCAAGGAGCTCTGAACGGGCTGGCCCGGCGAATCCAGTTTCCGTTGGAGAAACTGTCCGAACCATTGGGAGAGGCAAGAGCGACGCCAGCCGGAGCCATGCGAAGGGCGTTCCGGTTGCCGAACGGGAAGCGGGGTTGGGCTCGCCATTCATGCTAGCATTACCTTGCAATATTGCCCCAGCAACCCATGTCGAACGCACCCACCCCATGGTCCCCTCCGACCGACCGATCATCCTCATCCCCGCCCACAACGAGGAAGCCACGGTCGGCGCCATCGTCGCCCTGGTCCGGAATTTATGGAACTGTCCCGTCGTGGTCATCGACGATTGCAGCGTCGATGCAACCGCAAGCATCGCCCGCGCGGCCGGTGCCACCGTGCTGCCCCTGATCCTCCAGCTCGGCGCCTGGGGCGCAATCCAGGCTGGCCTACGCTACGCCCTGCGCAAAGGCTACCGGGCCGCCGTCACCCTCGACGCCGACGGCCAGCACGAACCGGCTTACATCGGCGAACTGCTCGAACCGCTCAGCGCCGGTCGGACCGACGTCGCCATCGGGGCTTTCCCCGAGCGCGCCAGCCGCGCCAGGCGAATCGCCTGGGCTTATTTTCGCTGGCTCACCGGCCTGCGACTGGAAGACATCACCTCCGGTTTCCGGGCCTACAACCACGCCGCGATGACCGTGCTCGCGTCCGGCGAGGCCAGTCTGCTCGACTATCAGGATGTCGGCGTGCTGCTGATCCTGCGCCGCAAGGGCTTGCGCATCGTCGAGGTACCGGTGTCGATGCAGCCGCGCGCCCTGGGCCCCTCGCGGGTGTTTCGCTCCTGGTGGGTTGTGGGAAAATACATGCTGCAAACCAGCCTGCTCTCCCTCGCCCGGGTGGGCCATAACCCCTTGCCACCCGCGCCCGACGACTGACTTCCCACGCCATGCTCACCTACCAAATCACCTCGATGGTGATCGGTTTCACCCTCGGCGCCATCATTTTCTTCCTGATCCGACGCGATCATCTGCACGGACCCTACTCGATCTGGTGGATCGGGGTCGCGGTGACCGTGAGCGTGCTGGGCTTCTTTCCGCGCCTGTTCGATTACCTGGCCGCCTATCTGGGCATCAGCTACCCGCCGATTCTGGCCGTCGTCGTAGGGTTCGGCCTGCTGCTGCTCAAGATTCTGACCATGGATCTGGAGCGCTCCCGGCAGGAACGGCTGATCCGCCGACTGGTGCAACGGCTGGCCATGTTGGAGGCGCGAGCACCACTGCCGGAAGAATCCAAAACCGTCGGCGTCGACGAGAACCGGATCAAGTAAGGCACCGAACCGCTCATGCGCGTTTTACACATCGGCAAGTACTACCCGCCCTTCGCCGGTGGCATCGAACACTTCATGGCCGATCTACTGCCGGCGCTTCAAACCCAGAGGATTGCGACGGCAGCGCTGGTGCACGACGAACAGTCACACCGGCGTGGTCTCCGCCCCATCCCCACCGATTCCATCCCAGTCTACCGCGCCCCCTGCCACGGCCGGGTGCTCTATGCCCCCGTCAGCCCGGCATTCCCATGTTGGCTAAACCAAGCGATCCGCGAATTCCGCCCCGACCTGCTGCACCTGCATTTGCCGAATACGTCGGCGTTCTGGGCGCTGGCCGTTCCCGCCGCCCGCCGCCTGCCTTGGGTGATCCATTGGCACGCCGACGTGGTGGCCTCCGCCATCGACCGACGGCTGGCACTGGCTTACCGTCTGTACCGGCCGCTGGAACAACGGCTGCTGGCCGTCAGCCGGGCGGTGATCGCCACTTCGCCGCCCTATCTGGACGCCAGCACCGCCCTGGAACCCTGGCGGGACCGCTGCCAGGTCATCCCGCTCGGACTCAACCCGGAGCGCATTCCCGATCCCGATCCGGCGGCGCGGGAACGGGCGGAAGCGCTGTGGGGTAGAGCGGATTTCCGGGTATTGGCCATCGGCCGGCTGACCTATTACAAGGGCCACGACACGCTGATCCGGGCCACCGCCCATCTACCGGGCAGCCGTATCCTCATCGTGGGCACCGGCGAGCATCGGCACCGGCTGGCGGCGCTGATCCGGTCGATGAACCTGGGCGAACGAGTCGCATTGCCTGGATTCCAACCCGAGGTCGACCTCAATGCCCTGCTGGCCAGTTGCGACGTACTCTGCCTGCCGTCGTTGGAGCGTACCGAGGCCTTCGGCTTGGTGCTGCTGGAGGCGATGCGTTTCGGCAAGCCGGTGGCGGTCAGCGACATTCCCGGTTCCGGAGCCGGCTGGGTGACGCGGCAAGCCGGCCACGGTCTGCTGGCCCCGCCGGGCGATGTCGGGGCGCTGGCGGCGGCACTGTGCGAACTCCAGCACGATTCCAAGCGTCGGCTGGCCTTGGGTCGGGCGGGCGCCGCGGC
>JAVMKL010000023.1:0-48357 GCA_031732875.1 Candidatus Competibacter sp.
TAACGTATTAAGTATGGGATGCTGGATATTGCTGGTTGGTTGAGCAGACCGGCGGCAATCCTGTCAAAAACCAGAGTGGTTTGCCGCCCCATCATCGATGCAGCCATTACACACCCTGGCGATTGGAGATCGATCTTAAAGCGGGTCTGTTAAGCGATGATTGAGCGAACGTAAATTATTGTAACCAGAAGAACTCGGGTGGTAACCATTCACCCCCCCACCCCAGTCCCCACAAGGGGGGTGGGAGCCTTGCGAAACAGTCAGTTGCTAAACTCCTTCTCCCCTCGCGGGAGGGGGTTGGGGGGAGGGGGGTGAATGGTTACTCTGATTCCTTCTGATTCTTTCTGAGGTTCCGACACCGAATTCATTCCGAATCCCCCGGGAGTTCCTGACGCAGGATAACCCGCGTGGCCTCGAACTCGCGTTCGACAAGCGCGACCCACGCGGCGGTGTCCGCAAGCTGCCACTGCCGGGCCTGCGACTCCAAGTCCCGGCATAAACCGTGCAGATTCATGGCGCCGACGTTGGCGCTGCTGGATTTCAACGCATGCGCCGCCGCCTGCAACGACTCTGCATCGCTGGTGGCGACCGTCTCCTTCATCCGTTCGATCAGCGGCGGCGTCCCGTGCAGATACAGCCCGATCACGCGGGCGAGCAAGCCGGCAGCACCCTGGCGTTCGAGCGTCCGGATTTGGTCCAGCACGCCCCGATCGATGCGCGATTCCAGCTCGACGCTCGATGCAGGGAGATCGTTCGTGGCGGCCGGCGGGTCAACGGGGTTCGGCACGGGCAGCCAGCGCCGCAGGATCGCCGCCAGGTCGGCGCGCGCGAACGGCTTGCTCAGGTAATCATCCATGCCGGCCACCAGGCACCGTTCTCGGTCACCGCTGATGGCATGGGCGGTCAAGGCTACGATGGGCAGGCGTCTGGCCGGCCGGCCAGTCTCCGCCGCTTGCCGCTCGCGCTCGCGAATCCGCGCCGTGGCCTGGAACCCGTCCAGGACTGGCATTTGACAGTCCATCAAGACCAGGTCGTAGGAACCTTGCTCCAGCCGGTCGAGTGCTTCCTGGCCATGATTGGCGATGTCCACGGCGCAGCCCAAGAGCTCCAGCACCGCCGTGGCGAATTTCTGATTGACCATGTTGTCCTCGACCAGCAACACCCGGGCGTCCCACCGCGCCGGCGCCGGTTCGGCGCGATTCGGCTGGCGCGCGGTCATCTCGTCCTGGAGCAGCTTGCGCAGGCAGTACAGCAACTGGCGCTTCCGCACCGGCTTGTACACGTGCTGGCGCACGCCGGCCTGGCAGGCTTGTTGTTCCGACGCCCCGTGCAAGCTTACCGAGGTCAACAGGGCGAGCTTGACGCCGCGCAACCCGGGATCATTGTGAATCGCCAGCGCCAGTTCCGGCCCGCTCATACCGGGCATCACTCCATCCAGCAGCACGATGGCGTAGGGATCGTGGCCGGTCTGGGCAACCCGCAGGCGGTCCAAGGCCTCCCGGCCGCTGGCGACGCCGTCGTCCCGCACGCCCCAGGCTTGCAATTGGTGATGGAGAATCTCGCGGTTGGTCGCGTTGTCGTCCACCACCAGCACCCGTATCCCTCGCAGGACATTCGCGTCTTCCGGCTCCTCCGGCACATGGGTCGCGCGCGCCAGTCGCAGGACGAACCCGAAAGTCGAACCCTGTCCCTCCCCGCTACGCACCGTGAGGGCACTCCCCATCAGTCCCACCAGTTGCCGTGCGATGGCCAAGCCCAAGCCGGTTCCGCCAAACCGGCGGGTCATCGACCCGTCGGCCTGGTCGAAGGCGTTGAAGATCCGCTCCTGCAAGTGGGCCGGAATACCGATGCCGGTGTCGCTGACTTCAAAACGCAGCACGTGCGCGGCACCGGTGGTTTCCAGCATCGTGACCCGCACCACGACCTCGCCCCGTTTGGTGAACTTGACCGCGTTGCTCGCCAGATTGGTCAGCACCTGCCGCAACCGCCCCGGATCGCCCCGGACCGCGATGGGCGCCGGCGGCAGGTCGCACAGCAGTTCCAGCCCCTTGCGCCGCGCGCTTTCGGCGAACAGGGTCACCACCTCCTCCACCATCGCGCCTACGTCGAAGTCAATCGTCTCCAGTGCCAGCTTGCCCGCCTCGATCTTAGAAAAATCCAGCACGTCGTTGATGACGCCGAGCAGGCTCACGCCGGATTGCTGGATCACTTCGGCGAAGCGGCGCTGCCTGGGTTGCAAATCCGTTTCCAACAGCAGCTCGGCCATGCCCAGCACGCCGTTCATGGGCGTGCGGATCTCGTGGCTCATGTTGGCCAGGAATTGTGATTTCGCCTGGCTGGCCGCCTCGGCCCGCTCCTTGGCCACGCTCAGTTCCCGCACCAGCATCTTCAATTCCGTGTTGGCCGCGGAAAGATCCTGGGTGCGCGCGGCGACCTCGGCTTCCAGGCGGGCGCTGTAGGTCGCCAATTCGGCGTCGCGCCGCTGGACTTGCGCCAGCATGTCGTTGAAGCCGTCCACCAGTATGCCCAATTCATCCTGGCTGGCGCGCGCCACTCGAACCGTGTAATCGCGGGTATCGGTAATTTCGCTCATGGCCGCGCGCAAGTTCAAGATCGGCCCCGAAATCAATTTCTGGAACCACGCGGCCAGCAGCGCCGTCAGCGCCAGCGAGGCCAGCATCAGTCCACCGATGAGCCAGTAATAGCGGCGCAGGTTTTCGCTGAGTTCCCGCAAATCCGAGTAGATCTCGACGTGGCCGAGTAACTGGCCATCCTGCCTGATGGGCGCCTTGACGGCCAGCATTCGGCCCTGGACGCCGAGCAACTCGCCTTCGACGTGTGTTGCTAGCCCGGCTGCCATTGCCGGCTTTTTGTAATCTCTTTCCAGCTCATCACGCCATTTCAGGAGCTGGTGACGTTGCTCGTCCGCCAACCCCCCGGTCTGGTATTCGGCCAAGATATTTTCCTGGGGATCGTCGATAATGGCATGGAGCACATCGGGCTTGGCGCGCAGCACCGCCAGATTTTGCTCGGCAGCCTTGAGGTCGTTGAAAACCAGCGCGGAAGCGGTGTTGGCGCCGATGACGCTGGCCAGTGCCTCGAGTTGCGCCTGGGCCGCCTTGCGCTGGGAAACGGTTTCATTAACGACGAGCGCCACGGCAACCACCAGCAACACCAGGGCGCTGATCAGCAGCATGACCGCCATCAATTTGCTTTTCATCGACAACTTGGCAAAGGAGATCATTCAGGGATTCCGCCGTTTTACTCCACGATGGTCGCCAGCTTGAGCAATTGGGAACTCAGCTTGAGATTGGCCCGCCGGGTGGCGTTCAGGTTGATGTCGAACCGGATGCGCTGGTCGGCCTCAATCAGACCAATCATGCCGCCCGCCTGGGCGAAGTCGCTGATATCGCTCACCGTCAGAATCGGCTGGCGGGCGAGTTTGGCCAGCAACGCTTTGTACCTTACCTGTTCCATTCCGCTCATGAAAACGACGTGACAGGGTTCGAGGCCTATCGCTACAGGGATGTGGCGCGCCTCCACCGGATGGCTGTCCACCGTCTTGCCAACGAGCGCCGCCAGCGCGCCGCCGAAGGGATTGACGCCGACGATGCAAATCAACAGCGGCGCGTCGGCGCTGGCGAATGCCCCCGGCGGCCACTCCACAAATTTGGCGAAGTTGTACAGATAAGCGGCCTTGACGGCGTATTCGTCGAATTCGGCCGCACGGGCGTTGCCCGACGGACCGCCCAGCACGAGCGCGATGAAGATCGCCAATCCACAATACAGGCAAGCTGCCAGGTGGCAACCACGGGCGGCCAATGCCCTGCTTCCAGTCTCGCCCCTGGCGGACGGAGCCGCTTTTGTTGGCGAATCTCTTAGAAACTCCATTTTACTTGCCCGTAGAGGCTGGGTTCGACTTCAACCGGGAATGCCAGCGTTTCCTGCACGAACTCCAAGTGAGTGCCACCGAACAAATTCGCGCCGACCAGCGATAATTCCAAATCCTTGCGCGGTCGCCAGCCCAGGCGCAGGCTCACGATCGAATAGGAATCGACCTCAGTTCGGCCGGTGGCAATCGTTGGTATGGAACCTTCGTCGACGTAACGCCACCAGACATCCAGTTCGAGATCATCACGCAGTTTCCACGATGAAAACAGCGAAATCCGGTTTTGGTTGCCGTGGTTATAAATCGGGTCGCCATTCTGGTCTTCGATGTCCGAATATAAATACGAGTAGGCCAGTTGCAACCGCCAGTCTTGCGTCGGGCGCCAGTCCGCCGCCAATTCGAAGCCGGTGTTATAGCCCGATCCGATATTCCGCAACTCCATCGGCAATACCAAATGCGGTGGGAAGATCTGCGCCTCTGGAAACAGCGTGCCGGGAGCCGTGCCGATAACCTGGTCGTAGTCGTTGTAAAAAACCGTGGCGTCCACGGAGAACCGTTCCGCCACTTGCGCCCGGTAGCCGATTTCATAGGAGATGAGATTCTCGGATTGGAGGCTGTCGGAGCCGAAAACCGAAACCAGCACAGGCAGGTTGCCCGTGATGGGCGAAGGCGGGAAGACGGCCAGATTCGCCCGTGCGTCCACAAACCCGCGCGAGGGCGTTTGGACGGTGCGCGATACGGCCGCCCACAGCCGATGGTCTTGCCGCGGCGTCCAGAGCATCCGGATGCTGGGCTGCCATTCCCAGCCGGTAAAATCGTTGTGCTCGACCTTGAGCCCGGCGGTCAGGCGCAAGCGCTCCGGAATCAGATCCACTTGATCCTGAATAAAGGCGCTAAATAACTGGGTCGTATCCTGATTAGGTCTGACCTTGCTGAATTCGGTATCGGTGAACCGATCTCGATTTTGGCGGTAGCCCAATCCCCAGACGATCTCCTGGCGATCGGTCAACGCGAAATTGTGCTGAAAATCCAGATCGAATGAGTCGGCGTCAACCATGTAAAGAGGATCATTACGGTCCTCATATTGGTAATACACTTGCAGACCCATCCCCGATGTCGCGGAGTATTGATGCTCCCAGCGCGCCTGCAAGCTGCCACCCGAAGCATCGACGGAAGACAGTCGCCGTTCGGCATACGGCGGAACGAAGGTGGGAAAATTGTAATTTTGATCGAATTTTCCGTCGTACAAATCGCCCTGCACCGCGACCGTGTCCCGGGCTGATGGCGCCCAATCCAGACGAAATCCGCCCCGGCCGATGCGCCAATCATCTCCGGCATCGCGCCCGTCGACAGCCACCAAACCATCGCGTTCGGTGAATTGTCCATAAATCCGGTATCGGGCGTCATCGCCCAGCTTGCCGCCATAGCGAACGCCGGCGATGGCCCGCTCTTCATTGCCAGCGGTCAACGTCACCAACCCGCCCTGGGTGTTCTTGACATTTTTGGTGATGATGTTGATGACGCCGTTGACCGCGTTGGCGCCCCACAGGCTGCCGCCGGGACCGCGAATCACCTCAATCCGTTCGATGTCGGGCAGGAACAGATCCTGAAGTTCCCAATACACCCCGGAAAACTGGGCGTTATAAATCGTGCGACCGTCGATCAGCACCAGCAATTTGTTGGCGAACCGGCCGTTGAAGCCGCGTATGGTGATGGCCCAGCGGCTGGAGTCGATGCGGGCCACTTCCACGCCGGGCGCCAGCCGCAGGGCTTCCATCACGTTGGTCACCCCCGACCGGCGGATATCGTCGGCGGTGATGACGAACACCGCCGCCGCCGTGTCTTCCACGGCCTGTTCGACCTTGGCTGCCGACACCACCTTCACTTGCATCAGGTCCTCGATGCTGAACTGGGTCAAATCCGGTACGTCGGCTCTTGCCAGACCGATCATCATGTCCAGACAGGCCAATGCAGCCAGCACGGGCATCGCTCTTACCGATCCCAACGAATTCATCTCGTCAAGCTCCCCCGCTGTAATTCAGTCCCTTCTCCCTCATTCATGGGGGAGAGGATTGGGGTGAGGAGGTCAGTCCTTGAAACTGCTGCCCCCACCCCCACCCCTTCTCCCGCAAGCGAGCGAGGGGAGCGAACGGTTACCCCCCGTTCATTTCGGCCGGTCTTTTCCATCATTCGCAAGCGGGCACGTTCTTAAAACGACCATTTGATCTGCCCGTAAATAGCGCGCTCCACCTGCTCCGGGAACGGATAGGTTTCCTGCACGTATTCCACGTGCGGCGCCCCCAGCAGGTTGGTTCCCACCAACGATAGCTCCCAATCCCGACGCGGTCGCCAGCCAAGGCGGGCGCTCACGCTGCAGTAGGAGTCAACGGCCGTCGCGTTCGCCAGCGTGCCGATGGCCAGCTCGGGCATTTCGTCCACGTAGTACAGCCACAGGTCGAACTCCAAATCCGGGCGAATATCGAGGCTCGACAATAGCGAAATCAGATTCCGTGGCTGCGAGCCTTCGCGCACGACCGGGATCAACTCGGAAAATCCCGGCTGGTTTTGCAGATCGACGCGCAGATGGGAATAAGCCAGTTGCAGCCGCCAGTCGTCCGCCGCCCGCCAGTTCGCCGCCAGCTCGAAACCCCAAGTCCGACCCTGCATGGCGTTGACGAACATGGCAGGAATCCGCAGGTAGCCGTCCACCACGGTCGCGAGATCGTTCCGCTGTTGCACGGCGCGCAAGTCGTCGTAATCGTTATAAAACGCGGTGAGATCCAGCGACAGCCCCTCGGTCGGCCAAGTCCGGTAGCCCAACTCGTAGCTAAGCTGTTGCTCCGAGTCGAAGTCGGGATTGCCCTGGAACACGATCAGCGCGGGGAGATCGAGGGGGGGCCGGGGCGGTAATACCATCAGGTTCAGCCCGACGCCGTCATCGCCGCGCGACGGGGTGCGCACCGACCGGGACGCGACCGCCCACACCCGATGTCGCGGATGCAGTTTCCACAACAGCCGCGCGTTCGGTTGAAATTCCCAGCCGGTATAATCGTTGCGCTCCAGCCGGGCGCCCAGGGTCAGTTCGAGTTCCTGGGGAATCAGGCTGATCTGATCCTGGACGAAGGCGCTGAACAGCGCGTAATCCAGTTCGGCGGGGTTCATCGAACCCAAGGTCGTGTGCTGGTAATGGTCGCGGTAGCGGCGGTAGCCCAAACCCCAGATCAGCGCGTTCCAGTCGTTCAACGCGAAAGTGTGCTGAAAATCCAGGTCAAAGGTATCGATGTCCAAACTCAGTATCGCATCCTGGCGCTGCTGGTTCTGGTAATACATCTGCAAGGATAGTCGCGAAGTGTCCGACAAAATCCGCTCCCAGCGGCCTTGCAGGTAACTCCCAGACACCGCCGCCGCATCCCGCTCCAGTTGCGAGAAGGGGGGCGTCAGGGAAGGCGCGAGCAAGTTCTGTTGCAACGTTCCGTCGTACAGGCCGCCTTGCAGGGAAACGCTGTCCTGGCCCGAAGGCGTCCAGTCGAGCCGAAAGCCGCCGCTACTCAGACGCCAGTCATCCTCGGCATCCCGCCCCCGCGCATCCAGCAGGCCGTCCTGATTCAGGTATTTGCCGTACAGCCGGTAGCGGACATCGTCGCCCAGCGATCCGCTGTAGCGAAGGCCGACGATGGTGTTCTCCGGGTTGCCGGCGGTCATGCTGACCAGCCCTCGGGTATCGGCAGCTCGTTTGGTCAGGATGTTGATGACGCCGTTGACCGCATTGGCGCCCCACAAGCTCGCTCCCGGTCCCCGGATGACTTCGATCCGGTCGATGTCTTCGAGCAACAGGTCCTGGATTTCCCAATATGTGCCAGCGAAAGCCGGGGTGTAAATCGAACGCCCGTCCACCAGGACCAGCAACTTGTTGGCGAAGCGTCCGCCAAAGCCTCGAATGGTGATCGCCCACTTGCTGGCATCGATTTGCGCCACCTGGACACCGGGGGCCAGCCGCAACGCATCCGGAATGTTGGTGACGCCGCTGCGGCGGATATCGTCCTGAGTGATCACAAAGATCGCCGAGGCGGTGTCCGCCAGATGTTGCGCCTGCTTGGTCGGCGAGACCACCTTCACATCCATCAATTCCTCGATGCTGAGCTGGGTCAGATCGTCTTGCGCGGCGACCCGCGTCGGACCGGTCGCCATGCCCAGACCGGTCAACACAATCAGCGCCGGCGCGATTCTTATCCCCTTGCTCCAAATTATTATCATTGAACCACTCGAAAAATATCGTTGTAACCACTCGGTCCTCTCTCCTTATATTCATGGGGGGGCGGGTTAAGGAGCAATATCATCCCTTCCCCTCCTGCCAAGGGGGGGTGGCTGGGCCAAGGGGGTAAACTCGCGGGATCGAACCACCTCGGCGCTGCGCGCTACCCCTTCTTATCCAAGGAGGTAAGCCGCTGAATTTAACGCCCTCTCTCCCCGACCCTTCTCCCGCAAGCCGGCAAGAAGGGCGAACAGGGTTACTTCCATGGAACCGCTCGCCGTGGATTACTCGGCCGCCCGCAACTCCAAAAACAGCGCCTCTCGCACCTGCCCGTAGTCGGTTTCCAGCTCCTGTAGCAAGTCGGCGATGCCCGCCATCCGCCGTTCCCGCCCTCTTTGCTCCAACTCCTTGCACGCGTCCGCCAACTGGGTCGCCCCCAGGTTCGCGCTGCTCGATTTCAGACTGTGCGCCGCTTGCCACAGCGCCTCGCTATCCTCCCCTGCGACCGCCTCCCGTATCTGCTGGAGCAAACCCGCCGAACTTTCCAGATACAGACCGACGATCTTGCCCAGCAGGTCGGGCGCGCCGGGCTGCTGCAAGGCGCGGATTTGCTCCAGGGCGCGCTGGTCCAGCGTGGAAGTGGCTGAATCGGGCGCGGGGTTCGGCTTTGCCGCTGGCTCCTCGCCGAATGCCGTCGCATCCGCGTCAGCCGTTTGCGGGGGTGGGAAAACAAGAGGAGAGGGCACGGTGGGCGCGGGCGTGGCGCTGCCATTCACCGGCAACCAGCGCTCCAGGATGGCGGCCAATTGGCCCTGTTCGAACGGTTTGCTCATATAGTCGTCCATCCCCGCCGCCAGGCACTCTTTCCGGAAGCCTTTGACGACATTGGCGGTGAGGGCGACGACGGGCAGGCGCGGCCGACCCTGGGCCTGTTCCCAGCGGCGGATCGCGGCGGTGGCGGCCAAACCGTCCAGCACCGGCATCTGCCAGTCCATCAGGATCAGATCATACGAGTTTCGGGCCACGGCTTCGACGGCCTCCTGACCGTTGGCCGCCACATCGGCCTGGCAGCCCAGCGTTTCCAGCACGGCCAGCGCCATGGCCTGGTTGACCGGGTTGTCCTCGGCCACCAGAATCCGGCCGGAGAACCGGGGCTGAGCGGCGGGCGAAACCAGGAGCGGGTTGACCGGCTCGACCGCCCGGCTCAGCAGCTTGCCCAAGGTATGATACAGTTCGGCCTGGCGCACCGGTTTGTGCAGTAGGCCCTGCATCCCGGCTTGCACCGCCTGCTCGGCCAAGGTGTCCCCGCCATTGGAGGACAGCAGCACCAGTTCGAGCCCGGCCAACACGGGATCGGCGCGGACTTGCCGCGCCAGTTCGAGGCCGTTCATCTCGGGCATCCGCATGTCCACGAGCGCTAAATCATAGGGCTGGCCCGCCCGCGCGGCCTCTCGCAAGCTGGCCAGCGCCTGGGGGCCGTTCTCCGCCTCGTCGTTCGCCAGGCCCCAGGCCGTCGTCTGCCGCCGCAGGATCTCGCGGTTGGTGGCGTTGTCGTCCACGATCAAAACCCGCGCGCCCGGCAGGTCGATCCGCGCCGACCACGATGGCTGCATGCTGGTTACCCGCTCGGACAGCGGTAGGGTAAACCAGAACCGGGAACCCGCGCCCGGCGCGCTGTCCACCCCGATCTCCCCACCCATCAACTGGACCAGTCGCCGGCTGATGGCCAATCCCAAGCCAGTGCCGCCGTAGCGGCGGGTGGTGGAACCGTCCGCCTGGGTGAAGGAATCGAAAATCCGAGCTTGCGCCTCCGGAGCTATGCCGATACCGGTGTCTTGAATTTCGAAGCGCAGTTGCGGCGTCGCTGCGTCCTGGTCCAGGACTCGCAATCGGACGACCACTTCGCCCTGTTCGGTAAACTTGATGGCGTTCCCCACCAGGTTCACCAGAACCTGCCGCAGCCGTACCGGATCGCCCCGCACCGAGAGTGGCAGACTCAACGGCAGATCGCTGATCAAATCCAGCCCCTTCTCGTACGCCCGCCCGGCTAGCAGCGTCGCCGTATCCTCCACCAGTTCCCGCGGGTCGAACGGCGTCACCTCCAGTTCCAGCCGCCCGGCCTCGATTTTGGAAAAGTCCAGAATATCGTTGATGATCGCCAGCAGCGCCCGGCCCGAACCCAGGATCGTATTGGCAAATCGCTGTTGCTGGGCGTTGAGGGAAGTGCCCAGCAGCAGATCCGCCATGCCCAGCACGCCGTTCATGGGCGTGCGAATCTCGTGGCTCATCACCGCCAGGAATTCCGATTTGGCGCGACTGGCCGCCTCGGCGGCGCGGGCCATCTCGTTGGCGCGAAGGCTGGACTCTTCCAGTTGCCGCTGGACCTCATGGATCCCGAACTCATGGCGGCGCTTCAGCTCGGCGTTGACCAACAGTTCGGCCAGGATTTTGAGGAGCGCGATTTCCGTACTCATCCACAGTCGATGCTCGCGCACGGCATCGAAACCGACGAAACCTAGACACTCGTCGCCATAGCGCAAGGGAATGGTGATCAGCGATTTGATTCCCTGGGGTTCCAGGATGACCCTCACGCTGTCACCGGGAGGCATTGCGCCCACGTCGACAATTTGAATGGGATCACCACGCCGATGCGCTACCACCCAATCGGGCAGGTCATCGTTGGGAACCGCCTGTAAATGGTCCTTTTCCGAAGTGATGTCCTCGTCGCACCATTCATGCGTGTTGATCATGATCTCCCGGGCGAAGTCGTACTTGAACAGGTAAGCCCGGTCGGCCCCGACAAAGCGCCCCACGGTCTCCAAGGCAAGATCGATTCCCTGATCCAGGGCTTCATCGTGCATATTGATAAAGCGCATGGACAAGGCGATTAACAAACCCTCCAACTCGGAACGGTAGCGTAATTCAGCATCCGCCCGCTTGTGGTCGGTGATGTCCCGCCCCACGCCGGCGAATTCGCTGAGCTGACCCCGTCCGTCGAAGATCGCCCGGGCGGTCCAGTGCTGCCAGCGAATCTCGCCATCCGGCATGACGACCCGATGTTCGATGGCGATCACGGGATTTTCCCGGCCAAGAGCGGCTATCCGCGCCGCCATCAATCGCTGATCTTCCGGTGGAATCAGCGGCATGGATCTCTGACCGACCAACTCCTCGCGCCGCGTACCGAAATAGCGACAGTAGGCTTCGTTGACGAAGGTGATGACACCATCCGGCGCACAACGGCAGATCAGTTCGGTTTGATCCTCGACGATGGCGCGATAGCGGGCCTCACTTTGCAACAAGGCCTCGGTCTGCATCGCTACCTGGCGTTCGCGCTCTTGCAGGCGGGCGGCCATGTCGTCGAAAGCCACCGCGACCTGGCCGATTTCATTGCGCGCATCCAGGCCGATGCGATGGCTCAAATCTCCCTGGCCGATCTGATAGACGCCCGCGCGCAGGCGTTGCATCGGCCACAGAAACTGGCGCGACAGCAGGGTGGAGATCATCAAGCTGAGGACCAGGCTCACGATCAGCGCGCCCCCCAGCAGCACCAACCAGGCGGTCCGGCTGGCGGCGTAGGCTTCGGCCTGGGGGATTTCCGTGATCATGATCCAGGGGGTGCCCGGCACCGGCACGACCGTGCCCACCACCGGCCGGCCCTGTAAATCCCGGTATTCACCGGCCCAGGTCTGGTTGGACCCGCGCACCAGGGCGAGCAATTCGGGTTGATCGTCCAGCCGGGTATTCGCCAGGACGACCGCGAGGTCGGAGTGGGCGATGATGCGACCGTTCCGGTTGGCCAGATACGACAGGCCGGCCGCGCCAAAATGGAGGCCGGCCACCACCCGTCGCAGGACTTCCATTTGCAAACGAGCGGCGATGACGTCGCCTTGTCCGGCGGGCAGGGCCAGAACCAGGTAGGGTTCATCCCTGGCCGACAGTTGCACGTCGCCGATGTAGTGCTGGCCCTGCCGGGCCGTGACGAACCAGTTCGATTGCGGAATGGTGAACGAATTAGCCAGCACCGCGCTGTCCTTCGGCGCATGCGCCAAAACCCGGCCGGTCGCATCCAGGTACACGATTTCCAGAAAGACAGGATGACGGCGCAGAAAATCCTCCAGTTCGGTCGAACGTTCGGCAGCCAATTCATCGCGGCCGAATACGTCCACGAGCAGCAAGACTCGCTGCTCCCGTTCCAGAAAAGCGCCGACGGTCTCGGCGGCCCGCCACGTCGCTTCCTGCTGGCGACCTCGCCAACCTTCCTGCTCGGTGCGGTTCACCAAATAGGCGACTCCCAGCACGCTCGCCAGCACCACCACCAGCAGGGCGATGCCAAACATCGTCAGCAATTGCAACCACAGACGACCGCGAGACAACCACTCAGACTGGCGAACCGCCGTCGCGGACCGGGCATGGCGCGCCATCATTCGCTTCGACTCACGGCGCCGGCGGGACCCGCCAGGTAGCGTTCCCAAACGCGCTGGTGGAGCGCCCGGACCGCCGGGCTCAGCGGCAGGTAAACCTCCGCCCGCTGCATCTCCTCAAGAGGCGGAAAGATCACCGGATCGTTCAGGATCTCGGGCTTGATGAACGGATACGCCGCTTCGTTGGCCGTGGCGTAGTGCTGTTCGTTGACGATCCGCGCGCTGATTTCCGGCCGCAGCAGGAAGTTGATGAACACCTCGGCGGTATATTTGCGCGGGCTGGCGGTGGGAATGACGAAATTGTCGCCCCACTGGATGGTGCCCTCGGCGGGCAGGACGTAGCGGACATCGAGATTGCGGGCGCGCGCCCGCAGTACGTCGCCCGCCCAGCCATACATCAGCACCACCTCGCCGCTCGCCAGGCCTTGCTCGCCCTTTTCCGGGATGTAGCCGGACGCGCGTGCGTGACCCCTGAGCGCCAGCAGGCGTTGCAGCGCCGCCTCCAGCTCGGCGGGATTTTCCGAGTTGACTGAGAACCCCAGCGATTGCAGGGCGATGCCGATCAGGCTTTGCTGGTTATCCCATACCAGGACGCGGCCAGCAAAGCACGAATCCCACAGATCGGCCCAGCGCGTCACTGGCGACGACACCCGATCCCCAAGGAAAATCAGACCGGTGAGGCCCCAATTGTACGTCACGCTGTAGCGGTTACCGGGATCGAACACCAGATCCCGAAAGTTGGCGGAGATGTATTTGAAATTGGGCACGTGGCGATGATCGATCTCGGCGATCAGTCCTTCCGCCACCAACTCGGGGACGAAGGGATTATCGATGACCGCCACATCGTAGACCTGGCCGGCCTGGAGGTTTTGCAGGGCTTCTGCGGTGGTTTCATAGGTCTGATAGTTGATCTTGACGCCATATTCCGCTGTGAAGGCGTCGATGACCGACTGGGGCAGGTCGTCGGCCCAGTCGTAAAAGATCAGTTCCCTGGCGAGCGGCGGCGGGGTGGGTTGCGCCGGGGGCTTGGCATCGTCGCAAGCGATCAGCAGGCCGATGGCCAGGCATCCGCAGAGCAGGAGTCGCCAAATTCGTGCGAGCATGCGCGTTCTCCTCAGGGACCGTCCGCCACAAACCGGACCCAAAGATCGGCATAGCGTTTTTCTCCCTCCGGACTCAGCGGCAGGATGATGTGACCGTTTTGCAAGTCTTGATTGGAAGGGAAAATCACCGGATCGTTGCGAATCTCGGGTTGGATCAAGGGCAGCGCCGCCTCGTTGGTGTAAGCGTATTTTTTCTCATTGATTGCCCGGGCGGTGATTTCGGGGCGCAACAGGAAATTGAGGAAGACCTCGGCGGTCTGCTTGCGGGGACTGTTGGCGGGTATGACATAGCTATCCCCCCACAGCGCGGTTCCCTCCTGGGGCAAAACATAGGCGACCGCCGGGTTGGCCTCGTGGGCCATTTGATAATCCTCGGAATAACCGTGCAGGATCGTCATCTCACCGCTCAGCAGCTTGGGCGCCGCATCGCTGGCTTCGATGTCCACCATGACTATCGCGGGTTTCAGCTCCAGCAGGCGTTCGAGCACCGCGTCGA
The DNA here is from genome assembly GCA_031732875.1 of Candidatus Competibacter sp. Classification (GTDB taxonomy): domain Bacteria; phylum Pseudomonadota; class Gammaproteobacteria; order Competibacterales; family Competibacteraceae; genus JAVMKJ01. The sequence continues at coordinate 14,162 of JAVMKL010000023.1, forward strand.
GTTCTTGTGGGTTTTCGGAGTTAAACGAATAACCCAAGGATAGCAGCGTCAGGCCGATGATCTCGCGGGGCTGAGCCCGCAGGCCGATTTTGCCGGCGTATCGCGGGTCCCACAAATCGGCCCAGCGGCTCGGAGTCTTGTCGACCAGATCGGTGCGCACCAATAGCCCCGTGGTACCATAGTCGTAAGGAATCGAGTACCGATTACCGGGATCGATGGCGAGGTCGCGAAAATTGGCCGCGATATTTTTGAAGTTGGGCACGTTGGCGTAGTCGATCTCGGCTAGCAAGCCATCCTTGATCAGTGACGGGATCAACTGATTTTCGATCATGGCCACGTCGTAGACCTTACCCGCTCGGATGTTTTCGTTGGACTCTTCCGGGGATTGATAGGGCAAATAATGAATTTTGACGCCAAATTCCTTGGTAAAGGCGTCCAGTACCGACTGGGGTATGTCTTCGGCAAAACCATAGAGCACCAGTTCGGACGCCAGTGGCAGCGCGGCGGGGGCGGTGGGTGGAGTGGAGTTGTCGCAGGCGGTCGGCAGATTGATAACCAACCACCCGCAGAAGAGTAAGGGCCAAATCCTCAAGCGCATTGTCCCGAGCATGATCGTCTCCTAAGGCCAAGCGGCCATGAATTGCGCCCAAACGTCGGCATACAAGCGTTCTCCCTCCGGACCGAGCGGCGCGTAAAAGTGCGATTTACGCAGCAGGTCAATCGACGGGAAAATCACCGGGTCGTCGCGAATCTCCGGTTGAATCAAAGGCAGAGCGGCTTCGTTGGCGGTGGCGATCCGACTGTAATTGACCAGTTGAGCGCCGATCTCCGGGCGCAGCAGGAAATTGATCAACGCCTCGGCGGTTTGCTTGCGGGGACTGCTCGTCGGGATGACGTAATTATCCACCCACAACGCGGTCCCCTCCTGGGGATAAAGGTAGGCAATAGCCGGATTCGCCTGGTGAGCGACCTTATAGTCCTCTGGCCAGCCGTGCAGGATCGCCAGTTCGCCGCTCAGCAGCCTGGGCACCGAACCCTCGGTCTCGGGAGGAAGCAAGACTACGGATCGTTTCAGCTCCAGCAAGCGTTCGAGCGCCGCGTCGAGTTCCTGGGGACTCTCGGAATTCAGTGAGTACCCCAAGGACAGCAGCGTAAAAGCGATGAGTTCCCGCGGCTGAGCCCGCAACCCAATCCGACCTGCGTAGCGGGGATCCCACAGATCGGCCCAACGGGTCACAACATTCCCGATGAGATCGGTACGGACCAGGAGACCCGTCGTGCCATAATTGCAGGGAACGGTATGCCGGTTGCCTGGATCGGTCGCCAAGTCGCGAAAGTTGGCCGAGATGTTCTTGAAATTGGGCACATGACGGAAGTCGATTTCGGCCAGTCGCCGTTCGGCCACCAGCGCCGGAATATAGTCGCCATCGACCGCCACCATGTCGTAGGGTTTATCCGCCCGGATATTTTCAACCGCCTCTTCCGAAGATTGATAGGTCACAAGGATGACCTTGACACCAAATTCTCGTTCGAACGCATCGAACGCGGCTTGCGATACATACTCCGCCCAACTGTAAAACACCAGTTCCTTCACCGGTGGCGGTTTGTCGCAGGCAGTCATGCTCGCGGTCAGGATCAGGAGCGCCCCTAGCACCGCCACCCACCCACCAGATTTCGGGATCGTTCGCACCCGCGCCGTTTCGTTGCGCATGATAGGTTTTCCCGATCCGTCGGCCCACAGATAAAAAGTCATCATTCAGTCCCTTCCCTCACTCTCACCCCCAACCCCTCTCACGCCTGCGGGAAAGGAAAGTAAATCGGTTATGTTCTAGCCCCCCTCAAGCAGATTACGGGTCATGACAGCAGCCAGGGCGATCAACCCAAAGCCCAGCAGCCAGCCCATATCAATCGGCGAACCGGTCGCGTATTCCTTGATGAAAACCAGATAGGTGTAGGCCTGATTGGCGATGTAGTAGAGCAGGATGCCACCCAGCACGTACCACCAGGCGCGACCGACCGCGCTGCCGCCGGCGAACCCCGATGCCGTCAGCACGGTCACGGCGAGCAGGATCGGATCGAACAGCACGTAGCCAGCCGAGACCAGCGGCAGGACGATGCCTTCTCCAGTCAGCCCTGCCCAATTGGTCCGCAGCGCCACGGCCAGAAACACGAGAAGCAGAATGCCGGAAAGCCATTTACCCCATGCCGGCGCCACCAACCCCGTGGCGTTCTTGAGTATCAGCAGGGCGATGATCATCAATGGCCCGGTCAGGAGATAGCCAATATCCGAGTAAAACGGATAGGGGGTCTCGGCGCCATCGCCAAGAATCCCTCTCCCACAAGGGGCGAGGGAGCCCTGCGAAACAGTCAGTTGCTAAATTCCCCCTCCCCTCGCGGGAGGGAGTTGGGGGGAGGGGAGTAAACGGTTTACGCGATGGAATGACTTTTATGTCAGGATACTTTTGCGTAAAGTGGTTTGAATGATTTCCCAGCCTTGTCCGCTCCCACCATCAGGGCAGCCAGTCCCTTGCATTGATCGAGGAACTCTCTTGGTTTTTCAGCGGGAGGGTAATAAGTTGCGATCTCGTCGATCTTGATCGTGGCTCCCGAGCCATAAAATTTCTCGAGCAGACTTCGCGCTTCATCCTGCAACTGGATCAACTGGGATCTGTCAATCTGGCTCGGAATGGCTTTCGATCCAATCGGATCAGTTGCTCGCGCGTCCCAAGCAGCTTTTTCTGGCTGATTGCCCGCCTTGAGTAGTTGCAATACGATGTCGATGTTGACTGATTCCGAACCATCAGATTCAACAATTATTCTGTCACATGGAACCAGCGTCAGCAAGGTTAATTCAAGCGACCGCAGCTCGGTTATGGCGGATAAAAAATTTTTGTTCATATAATTGATATTAAAATCTTTTCCATCACTGATGGTAATAATGCCCGAGCGCAATTTACCATTCACCTTACTATAGAAATAGATTTTTCCCGATTGACCTTTGTTTTTCATCAACAGGATCATGTCGCATAATTCTTGAAGAGTAGCCATCGTCTGTTACCTGTGTAATGAATCAGAAAGCCAATGAAACAACTATCTCGAACAACTGATAACTTTTATGTCCCCAAACACTCGTTTGGCTGCCTCGTCATTTCGCTCGATACTCCGCCTGATGCGCGATGGAACCGCGCGCTGTCAGATAGCGACTCTTAACCTAACCCGATTTTGTAAGCCGATAATTGACGTAAGGTTAATTTTTGTAACCTCGTACTTCCATCCGCGAGCCTACCGATTACCCATCAGTCCTCCTTTCCCGCCCGCAGGCAAAGGAGGCAAACGATTACCTGAAGGTTTAGCGGATCGGCTTGCCATTCCCCCACCCCGACTCTCCCCCGCAAGGGAGGAAGGAATTGTTCACCCGGCCGGAAGCGGGCCGGTGTCAGCTTGAGAGTCGAGCACCTGGCGCACGCGCTGGGCCAACTGCTCCTGGGAATAGGGCTTGAACAGAACCGGGGGAAGCGTGGGATCGTAGGCGGGTGCGATTTGGGTCTGGTCGTGATAGCCGGTCGCCAGCAGGCATTTGATCGCGGGTCGGCGCGCTGCCAGCCAGCGCGCCAGGTCGTAGCCGTTCCGGTCGCCCGGCATGACGATGTCGCTGAACACCAGGCCGATCGCTGGCTCGGTTTCCAGGATCGCCAGGGCATCCTCCACATCGCCGGCCTCCAGCACAGCGTAGCCGAGATCGCGCAGATAGCGGGAGGCCAGCCGCCGCACCCGGGGGTGGTCTTCCACGACCAGGATGGTTTCTGCGCCGCCCACCGGGGCGCGGGGCGGTGAGAGCGCACGGGTTTCCCGCAGCGTCCGCTCGCTGGACAGATCCATGGCGGGCAGGAACAGGCGGACGGTGGTTCCCTGGCCGGGTTGGCTTTCGATGGTGATCCCGCCGTGGGATTGGGCGGCGAAACCATACACGGTGGACAAGCCCAAGCCGGTGCCCTTGCCGACCGGCTTGGTGGTGAAGAAGGGCTCGCAGGCCCGGGCCAGGGTGTCGGCGTCCATGCCGATGCCCGAGTCGGCCACCGTCACCACTACGTATTGACCCGGCGTCAGGTCGGCGACCGGCGCCTCCCCCTCGTTGGGGCGGACCAGGACGGCGCCGGCGCGCACATCAAGCATGCCGCCCTCGAGCATGGCGTCCTGGGCGTTCAGCATCAGGTTCATCAGCGCCGCCTGGAACTGGCCGGGATCGGTCAGGATGTCGGGGACCGCAGGGTCGAGCGTCACCCGCAGGGTGATGGTCGGCCCCAGCACCCGTTCCAACAAGCGTTCGAGAGCCTGTACGATGCGGTACACGCGGGTGCGTTGCGCCCGCAAGGGTTGCTGGCGGGAAAACGCCAGCAGGCCGGCGATCAGTTCGGTACCCTGACGGGCCGCTGACAGGGCGTCCTCGATCAGCAGGGACTGCTCGGGAGCGACCCAGTCCTCGCCCGCCCCGCGCAGCAGTTCCAGATTGCCCTTGACCACGGTCAACAGGTTATTGAAGTCGTGGGCGATGCCGCCGGTCAGCCGCCCGATCGCCTCCAGCTTGCGCGCTTGCAGCAGTTGTGCTTCCTGCTGTTGCCGGATCTGGATTTCCCGTTCCAGGCGCGCCAAGGTGTCCTGCAACGCCCGTTCGGTTTTCTTGCGATCGGTGATGTCGTGCAAGCTGAACTGCAACAGGTCTTGCTCGTCCGACCGAAAGCGCATCAGGTGGACCTCGGCATCCCAGACCTCCCCGCTGGGGCGTTGATGGCGCCAGTCGAAGACGATGCTGCCCTCCGCCACCGCCTGCTCGATGTAAAAGCGGGTCTTCTCCGGCGACGGCGTGCCGTCGTACTGCACGGGTGCCGAAACGTCCGGCGGCGTCTGGCTCAAAGTCTCTTCCCGTGAGGAATGGCGGTAGATTTCAACCGCCGCCGGGTTGCAGTCGATGAACTTCCAAGTCGCCGCATCCATCACCACGATGGGAATCCGGGAGCTGTCGAAAACCCGCCGCCGGAACGCCTCGCTCTCGCGCAGGGCTTGTTCCACTCGCTTGTGCTCGGTGATGTCGCGCGTGATGCCGATCACGCCCACGGGCTGGTCGTCTTCCGACCACAGGAAGGTCGTGGAAACCTCGGCCACAAAGATGGAGCCGTCCTTGCGTACTTGCTCTGATTCAAAGCGGAAAACTTGAGTGCGGTCATAGTCGGGCCTCATCGCTGACGCCAGTTCTGCTTCGAGAAGGGCCGTATCGTGGATGGCCTGCCGAGGGGTGACCGCGTCTTTTCGGTTAAGCTTGAGAAACTCCTCGACCGTCCAGCCGTAGGTGCGCTCCACGATGGGGTTGGCATACGTGATCTGGCCCGACAAATCCATGGTCCAAATCAAGTCCGGGACGCATTTGGCAATCTGGCGATACCGTTCCTCGCTGGCTCGCAACGCCTCTTGCGCCAGCTTGTGCTCGGTGATGTCCATCTGAATGCCGTACATGCTGATCGGGTTGCCCGTCGAATCGTAGAGCATCTTGCCGAGATCGTTCAGCCAATGGATGCTGTCGTCCGGCCACACCACCCGAAACTCGATATTCAGGCTATCACCCTCGGCCATGGCCCGCGCCACTTGTCGCTCGGCTTCCACCCGGTCGTCGGGATGCACGCAACGCAACCAGTTCTCGTAGCATGGCTCCACGCTACCCGGCGTCAAACCCAAGACTCGGTAGTTATCGTCGGACCAGCTTATCCGGTCAATCGCGGTGTTCCACTCCCATGCGCCAGCGTTGGCGGCGCGCAGGGCCAGGGTCAGGCGCTTCTCGCCCTGCTGGCGTAGCTGCATTTCCTGGTTCAGAAGCGCCATGGTCTGCGTCAAGGCAGCCGTGCGTTCCATGACCTGCTGTTCGAGCTTCTGATTCATCTCGCGCAGTGCCTCCTCCATGTGCCGGCGCTCGGTGATATCCACATGATGCCAGAGCCACCCAAAGCGCTGGCCATCAATGAGAATCGGGATGAAGTCCCGGACCAGCAGCCGACCGCCGCGCATGGCCACTTCTTCGCCCTTGACGGGCTGTCCCAGCGCAATGATGTCCTGGATGCGTGCGAGTGCCTCGGCGGGATAAGCGTAAACCTCCTGGATTTTTTGGAGTATTTCAGAAGAAGTCAGCCCGCGCAGGTCGTCCGGAGTTTCCGTCAGATCGAAGAGATCGCAGAACGCCTGATTGGCAAATTCGACTCGACCGTCATTGGAGGCCAGCAACACACCGGCGTACAGATTCGAAACCAGGACTTCCACTCTGCGCAGAGCGATGCGTAAATCCTCCTCCGCCTGCTTGCGCTCGGTGATGTCCCTGGAGATAACGACCGCGCCGATGATAGAGGCATCCCAATCATGACAGGGGAAGTAGGTCACATCCACATACCGGCGGCCTTCCAGCGAAAAATCGAACCATCCGGAATAGTTAACCGTATTGCCGGCCAGGCAGGAGTCCAGATAGGGTTTGACAATTTGGTCATAAACCGCCTGTCCCACGATCGCCACCACCTGATGGTCGACGATCTGTTCGCCGGTCAATCCAGTCCTGCGCAGATACGTGCTGTTAATGATTTTATAGTGATAATCAGCTCCCACCAGCGACAAGGCATCGGGCGAGGAATCCACGATTTGCTGGTATATCCTCAGAGAAGTGGTGCGCTGGGCGATGATCTCTTCCAGGTGTTCCTGATGATTGGCCAGCACTTGATTGAGTTCATGCAACGCGCCGAACGACTCGTTCAACCGCGTCCCCATCAATTTGAAGGCGTCGGTCAATTGCCGCAGCTCGGTGATCGAGCTGGCGATCGGGCTGGTGGTCGAGGATTCCAGGAAATCGCTGCGCCCCAGCAGGCTGGCTTCGGCGTTCAGCGCGAGGATCGGGCGGGTAACCGAGCGGGTGATCCACAACCCCACCAGCAGGACCAGGATCAGCACCATGCCGTTCAACACCTGCCTCTGATATTGGATAGTGTCAATTCCCCCCACCACATCGGCTTCCGGCACGACCACGACGATGCGCCAGTCCAGATTGGCGTCGCTGAACGGAACGATGCGCAAAAAATGGGGTTGATCGTTGAGGGTAACGTTCAAAAACCGGGCATCGGTCAAGGGCTGAAACCCGCTGGCGATATCATTCAGATAACGGCTGGCGGCTCGGGTAAGGGGATTCTGGCTGTCGGTCGCGGCCAATCGCTGTCTTTCTGGCCGCTGCATTTCAGCCTTGTTGGATGTGGCGTGGCGCTCGAACGGCATCTCGCCGGTGGAGGTCGCGATCAGCAACCCGTCGCGGTCCACGACGAACGCCTGGCCGGTTTGGCCAATCCGCAATCCCCGCAGAAAGTCGCTGATTCGCGAGAGATGGAACGAAACCCCCGTGACCCCGGCCAATTCACCGTGGGCATCGTCGAACGGGGTCATGTGACCGAGGGTCAGGAAGGGTCGATCGGCCTCGATTTCGCCAACGACCAACCGCCAATGGGGTTGGCCGGCCTTCTTGATGGCGGCGTACCCGGGATAGCCCGGTGGATCATCGTGGGGGTCGAAGCCGGTATCCAGCGAGATCAGTTCCTGGCGCTGGCCTTCCGCATCAACCCGATAGTTATGGAGACCATCCCCTCGGGCACCGTTGCAAACACGGACCACCAGTTCTTTGTTCGACCTTGACGTGATTAAGAAATCCTTCCGTTCGCTGGCCAACATCACATCATCGATCGTGGAAAACGCCAACAACTGCTGGAGCAAATAGGGTTCCAGCACGGATGGGTTTCGCGCGTCCAGGATACCCAGGCGCAACGCGGCGACATTGGCGGCCAGCAACCGCCGGGCGGTTCCCAGATAATCCGCGAGACGTTGTTCGATTCGTTGCCCGGTTTCCCGCAACAGATGACCTGTCAAGTCCTCGATCACCAAGTACTCGGCGCGGGGGGAAATACAAGCCTTTAAACTGGCCGCGCCGAGCACGAGCAGGAAGAACGGCACGATCAGCGCGACGCGCAGAGGAATGCCATTGGGCGGCAGTCGCCAGGAGGGGAACCAGCGGTTTGGCATTAATTTTGGCTCAATATGGATTTCAGTCAGTTCACCGCATGAAGCAATCAGCCCTTCAGGGAACAGGGCAACGACGACTTTGATTACAACAACTTACAACAGATTTAACGGGGATGCCGAGCCCCTGCCAAGGCAAACCGTTCTCAGCAGTCCGGAATCCATATCGAGCCGTAATTTTTACTCTTCAGCCGGGCCACACAAGGTCAGGATTGCCGTAAGGGGCTCGCACCTCTCACTGTATATTTTCAGAGCATATGTTACAACTAATGTACCAACTGTTCCCTGGAGTAAGGGTTTGGCCGACACGGGAGGTAGCGGTGAATCGCCGGCAGGTGCGGGGCGGGCCCGGTCATGATGGCCGATGGTAGCGGATACCTCCCCGTCGGACGGTTCACCGCAAGAGGCGTTTTATACGGACTCCAGCCTTTTAATGTGAAGACAATATATTGAATTTTAATAATATAATTGGATTATTTAAGCATTTCGGAGGATTTTGGCCTGGTTTGGAAGGTCCGAAACCTCGTTTGAGAACCCAAAAGCTCCGTCCAGGATACGCATAAAAACAGGCCCACATCGGCAACAAACAATATAACTTTATATTTATCAATTTGTTAAATCAACATTAAAAGGACTGACCTCCAATCGAGTCTGTACAGTATGACGTAGCCTTATTAGTATATGGATAGCATTGTCGGATTATCGACAATGCCACTTTTTTATAGCATTATGGACAGACAATGCTTTGGGTAAGTTCCAAGAGACAATACATAATGAGAAAACGACATGAGCGATCCCGACTCCATCCTGGTCGTCGATGACGACCCACGAATATTGCGGCTGGTCGGCCACTACCTGCGGCGCGAGGGCTACTCGGTCCAACCGGCCACCTCCGCCCGCGAGGCGCGGGAACTGTTATCCCACGCACCGCCAGCTTTGATGATCCTGGATGTTGGTCTACCCGGCGAGGACGGTTTCACTTTCGCCCGCGACATGCGATCCCAAACCAACATCCCCATCATCATGCTCACGGGCCGGTCCGAAACGGTTGATAAAGTGGTGGGGCTGGAACTGGGCGCGGACGATTACATCACCAAACCCTTCGAGGAACGGGAGCTGCTGGCCCGGATCCGCAGCCTGCTGCGGCGCTATCAGGCAACCGTCCCCGTGCCCGCCAAAGCCGGGGGCGGCATCGCCTGCTTCGACGGCTGGCGGCTCGACCTCACCCGGCACGAACTGTTTGCCCCGACTGGTGAGAACATCTATCTGACCAGCCACGAATTCCGCCTGCTGCAAGCCTTCGTCCGGCGCCCCAATCGCGTTCTGTCCCGCGACGAACTCATGGACCAGATCGCCGGTCGCGACTGGAACCCCATGGATCGCAGCATCGACGTGCTGATTGCCAAACTGCGCAAGAAGATCGAGCCCAACCCCGCTCAACCCACGCTGATCAAGGCCATCCGGGGGGAAGGTTACAAGCTGACCACCGAGGTGATGATCGGCTGAGATCCACCCAGGCACGCCTACGCCGTCAACCGAACGGTATTCAGGCAACATTCATGTTGCTGGCGGGATACTGCATGCAACCAGTGGGGGTGCATGTGGGTCTTGATGACGGCGCCACCACCGACGCCTGACCCGCGTTAGTGACCGCCGTCCCTTTTTCGCTCCCACCCGTCGTGAACCATCTTGGAGAACTCTGATGCGTACACCATTGAGGATTACGATCCTGACCGTGGTGCTCGGCCTGACCATGGCCTGCGCGCCGCCGCCTCCCGGCGCTCCTCCTTATTACCCTCGGGGTGGCGTGTTAATGGGCGCGGCGACTGGCGCGGTCATTGGCCATGCCATCGATCCCACCGGTGGCGCTGTGACCGGCGCGCTGGGCGGTGCGCTGGTTGGTGGTGCGATCAGCAACCGCCGCATGCAACGTTATGGCTACTACAATTACGGCCCACCGCCGGGTTACTACAACCCGCCCAGCTACTACAACTCCTACTGAAGCAGTTTCAGACGATTTCGGGCCTGCGGCCGGCTTCCCTCCGTAAGAAGCCGACCGTTCCCGTTCTCCCGTTTCCCTCACGGCACGCTTAACACCGCCATGGTCACCGGATGTCGGCGACCACCAATCTCCTGATTCCCTCCCGCAATCGGACGAGCATTCATCGCATCGTCCCGCGCTCCCCGCTCCCCGCTCCGTATCCCGCCCGACAGGCTTTTCGCCAGCGGGTCAATCTGAACCGATTCGGCGGATGCGACGCCACCTCCCGATGATTCAAGGTCACCGACCATGCCCATTCACGACTGTTCCATGAATGGACGATGAGTGTTTAGTCAATCTTTGACAGTAACATACTGTAATTATTTATATTTAATAATAGGTATGATATTTGCTTTATTGAGTGGTGGCCACACAAACGAGACTCATTCCTTAGCTCTCGGACGGCATCAAGCGCCTGGAAATCAGGAATGGTGCCCGATCATCAGGATACCGCGAGTCATGCCCGAAACAGCTGCATCTCAGCATTCCTTCGATAGCACCGACCTGCTGTCTCTGCCGATCCTGCCTGGAGTACTGGGAAAACTGCTGGAGGCTTTCGACGACGAAAACGTCACCACCGAGAAACTTGCCAAACTCGCCGGCCGTGATGCGGCCCTGAGCGCCCGCATGCTCGCGGTGGCGAACTCAGCCACCTACCGTAATCGGATGCCGCGCGCACCGAACCTGGAAAGCACGCTTGAGATATTGGGCCGGCAAACCACCAGGATCATCGCCACCACCACCGCGCTATACCAATCGTGTTCGCAACCGCGGGGCATCCCAGCGTTCGTGCTGGAATATTTCTGGCGACATTCCCTGACCTGTGCCCACATTGCCCGCCAGCTTGCCGGAATCACCCATTATCCGGAACCCGAGGAAGCCTACCTGTGCGGCCTGCTGCACGATCTCGGCAAACTGGTGATCGGCGCCCGTCAAGCGACGGCATTCGCCGCCTTTCATCAGGTGAAAACCATGGCCGGCAAGACGGAGGAAGGTCTGGAACTGGAGCGGCGCCTGTTCGGTACCGATCACTGCGAACTCGGCGCGGGGTTGGTGGAAACCTGGAAGCTGAACTCGTTTCTCGCCGACGCCATTCGTTTTCACCACCTGAGCGCGGAAGAACTGCGCGGCGCCCACCCCTTGCCGCGTCTGCTCCATGCAGCCAACGCCCTGGCTCGGGAAGGTGAGTTGCGAGAGGCCGCCCTTGCCAGCGCCGGAACCCTGCTCGACCTGAATGCCGCGATTCTGAGGCAGGCGCGAGTCGATGCGGAACGGGAGGTCGGCAAGCTGGCGGCGGATTTGGCCATTGCTATGGAAACACGCGGAGAAACGAGCGGCGCCGGCCTCGAATCGGCTCAGATGGAAGCCGACGTAGCCAGGACGCCCCTGGGCCGGACCGTTCACGAACTTGCCCTGATCAACGAGGCGCGCGGAGAAATGAGCGGCGCCGGCGACGAACCGGCGTTGTTGGACGCCGTCGCCGGTTGTGCGGCGATTCTGTTCGATCTGGCCGAAGTTCACGTCTTCCTGCACGACGCGGACGCCGGGACGCTGCGCGGCCGCGAATCCGAGGATCTGTTGGGGCAGATCGCCATCGATCCCGCCGGGGCGGACAATGCCATCAACCGGGCGCTGCGGGAACGGCGGATCGGTCATTCCCTCGACGAGGGAAACCGTAATGCCGGCATCATCGACCGGCAGTTGGCTCGACTGTGGGGAACGGAAGGGGTACTGTGCCTGCCGCTGCACGCCGGGGATTTGCCCGTGGGGGTGCTCGGGATCGGCGTCGCGCGCGCGCAGCTGCCCCGTCTGCTGGCCCGGACGCGACTGTTGCGGCTGTTCGCAACGGCGGCCGCCACCGAACTCGGCGAACGGCGTCGGCGCGAGGTCCACCAGCGCAGGGGCCAGGAGGATCATCGCCTGTTGGAGCAACAACGCCTGCGCGCCGTTCTACACGAGATCTCCAACCCTCTCACCATCATGCGCAACTATCTGCATCTGCTGACCGCCAAGCAGGGCGAACAGGTCGCCCAGGAGGAATTGCGGGTGCTGCGGGAGGAGACGGAACGAGTCGCCCGCATCCTGCTCCGCCTGTCGGAGCCGGAGAGCGACGAAACACAAGAACCCGGCTTCAACCTGAATAAGACCATCCGCGACCTCGCGAGAGTGCTGGATGATGCCCTGTGTCGGCCGCGCGGTATCCGTTTGAATCTGAACCTGGCCGATGGTCTTCCGCTGCTGGCGCGCGGCCGCGATGCCATCCGCCAAATACTGCTCAATCTGGTGCGGAACGCTGTCGAAGCTCTGGAACAGGGGGGTAATATCACGGTCACCACCCAGGACCGCATCAACCTGCAAGGACGCCAGTATGTGGAACTGGCTATCGCCGACGATGGCGCCGGTCTGCCCGACGATTTGCGCGCCAGACTTTTTCAACCTACGACGAGCATGAAGGGAAGCGGGCACGCCGGCTTGGGCCTCTCCATCGTCAGAAACCTCGTCGAGGAACTGGGCGGCTATGTGGGTTACCGTCCCAATGTCGGTGGCGGGACGGTATTTCTGGTGCTGCTGCCGCTACCTTGACGAACGGCGCGGCGACGGTCGTTTGCTGGAAATCAAAATCCATTGGCAATCAAAAGGATGTTTTAACTAAATTGATTTATTTTCAAATCGCGGACTCGAATGGGCTAAAATCCACGATGGTTGTTATCAGCAGTCCAACCAAGCGAGTCTGGAGAAATCGCGCGGACGACCGATCTCGAATCTTGGCCGCTCGACTCGGCCAACCATCGCCTACCGGTCAAACCTATCGCATTTATTCTGATCCTGATGTCAGACAGCTTCGAATTCACAAAGGCTTCAATTATCACCGTGAAAGAACTGAACAAGACTCATGATGGAATGGGTGACATGGAAAGGCCTGTTTCAGTACTGGTGGTGGATGATGAGCCCGGCCTCCTGATCAGCCTGGAACAACTGCTCGTGGCTTACGGTTACCAGGTCACCGTGGCTTCCAGTGGCGCCCAAGCCTTGGCGCAACTTATCGAAAACCGTTATGACCTGCTTCTGCTGGACCTGGCGATGCCGGGCATCGGGGGGGCGGCGATACTCGATTTCGTGACCGCGCAGCGCCTGGACATCGCGGTCATCGTAGTCAGCGGCACCACATCGGTGACCGAAGCCACCGCCGTCATGCGCCAAGGCGCCATCGATTATCTGCGCAAGCCCTTCGGGCCGGAGGAAATGCTCGGCAGCGTCGCCAACGCCGCCCGCAAACTGCAATTGGAGCGGACCAATCGCCTCATGCGCAAGTGCCTGGAAGTATCCGAGCGCATGCACCGTTTCATCGTGAACAGTTCTCCCGATCTTATCTTCATCCTGGACGTCGAGGGCCGTTTCACCTATCTCAACGAGCGCGTGAATGCCCTGCTCGGCTTCGAAGCGGAAGCACTCGCCGGTCAATCGCTGCTAGATCTGGTGGCCCCGATCGACCAGGAAAAGGCTACGCGCCTGCTCCGCGGTCTTGCCGAAGGATTAAGAGATCCCCAGTTCATGGAATTGCGCCTGCTGCGCAGCGATGACCGCCGCCGCACCAACCCGGGTCTGGAACCGCTGGCGACTACCGAAACCACCGCTCTTGCCATCTTCGAAAGCAATGGGAAGGAGTCGCGCTTCACCGGCAGCTACGTAGTGGCTCACGATGTCACCGAACAGCGGCGCGCCGAGACGGCCCTGCGAAACACCAGCAGGCGGCTGGAACATGTGGTCCGCGCCAGCCCCGCGGTGATCTACTCGCGTCACCCCGGACCCGGCATGCCGGTCAATTTCATCAGTCCCAACGTGTACGACCTGCTCGGTTATCGCGCGGATGAACTGCTGGCAACCGATCGCTTTTGGGAGCGACTGATTCATCCGGACGATCGACCGCGCCTCCGGCACGACCTGTACTGCCTGGACGACCGCCAGCAGTCAAGCTGTGAATACCGGATGCGCCACCGGGATGGAAGCTGGCGCTGGATTCGGGATACGGTCCGCCTGATATGCGACGCCGAGGGACGCCCGCTGGAGTTGGTGGGTTCGTGGCTGGACAACACCGAAGCGCAGGTTCTCTCCGAGCAACTCAGCCATCAGGCCAGTCACGACTCGCTCACCGGACTCGCCAACCGGCACGCGTTCGAACATCGCCTGCAGCGCGCTCTGGAGAGCGCTCGGGAACAGGGCGCCGAACATGCCCTGTTCTATCTGGATCTCGATCAGTTCAAAATCATCAACGACACCTGCGGGCACATGGCCGGCGATTCCATGCTGCGCCAGCTTTCGCAGATCCTGCAGATGCGCGTGCGAAAGCAGGACATGTTGGCGCGACTGGGCGGCGACGAATTCGGCGTGCTCGTGGAACACTGTTCGCTGCAGGACGCCATGGGGGTGGCCAACTCCCTGTGCAAGGCGGTCGGCGAATTCCATTTTGCCTGGGGCGACAAGAGCTTCCCCGTGGGCGTGAGCATCGGCGTGGTGCCGATCGACGTCTACACCGAAAGTCTGGGCGACGTGCTGAGCGCCGCCGACAGCGCGTGCTACGCCGCCAAGGATGCCGGCCGCAACCGCACGCATCTGTATACCGAAAACGATGTGGAACTCTCCCGTCGCCAAGGCGAGATGCGGTGGGTGGCGCGCATCAATCAGGCACTGGAGGACAACCGCTTTCAACTGGTCTTCCAGCCTATCGTGCCCACCATAGGCCTGCCGGCCGGCCACCATTACGAGTTGCTCCTGCGCATGGAGGACGAGTCCGGCAAGATCGTGATGCCGGGCGCTTTTCTGCCGGCCGCCGAACGCTACCATTTGGCCGCGAAACTGGACAAGTGGGTGGTGAGCACGGCGCTGGACTGGCTGTTTTCCAACCCGCGTCATCTCGATAAACTGTCGTTATGCTCCATCAACCTGTCCGGCCATTCCCTGGGAGACGAGTATCTCCTGGATTACCTGGTAGGGCGCTTGAAGGATCAGCATCTTTTAACGGGCAAGCTCTGCTTCGAGGTTACCGAGACCGCCGCCATCGCCAATCTCCACAACGCGCTTCACTTCATTCGCACCCTCAAGGACATCGGATGCCGCTTCGCCCTCGACGATTTTGGCAGCGGTTTGTCGTCTTTTGCCTATCTCAAAAAACTGCCGGTCGACTTTCTCAAGATCGACGGGATCTTCGTGGAGGACATCGCCAGCGATCCCGTCTCCTTGGCCATGGTGCGTTCGATCAATGAGGTCGGACATGTCATGGGCATGGAAACCATCGCCGAATTCGTGGAGAACGACCAGATTCTGGCGCAGTTGCGCTCCATCGGCGTGAACTACGCTCAGGGTTACGGGATCGGCAGACCGCGTCCCCTCGCGGAGTTGATACCTCCCCGAAGCGATGTTCCCGATGCGAACATGGGCTTCCCCAAAGGCTTGCAAGGCATTAACCACCCCTCCCCATAGCCCTCCGGGGTCGCGCGCCCAGCGCGCCGCGACGACCGAAGGCGCCGCCAGACGCGAAAAAACCGCCGCCGGAATCCCGGCGGCGGTTTCGCTTGTTCCTCGGTGACCGTTACAAGTTGGCCGAGCGCCACCAGCTATTGTGCTCCCGGCGCAGGACCTCGTGCGTGGGCATCGGATAGAACGCCAACTCGGGACCATTCCCGGTATAGAAGCCGCTCTTGATCATCCGGTACGGGAATTCCAGGGAGTGTACCCGGTGCACCAGCTTGCTTTGCTTGGACTGCGGATCCAGTTCCAGCAAGGCTTCGCGCAGGTGATGCATGAACGAATAAGGCAGGTCGCCCACCGGACCGTTGGCGGGATCGGTGGCCAACGCGCCCAGCCCCAGTTCGACGAAACAGAGGCCGGGGAAACGGATGAACTTGGCCGGCCGGCTGGTGACGCCGTGATAATAGGCGGACGGATCCTGCGCGCTGACCACCAGGCTGTTGATCGGCGCGAGGTCCTGGTACATGTGCAGGCCGGTTTCGGGTTGTGGCAGGGTGGTGCTCCGGCTCAAACCTAAAGTGTGGCCGTAGGCGGTGCTCAGGTACAGCTTGCCCAGCGCGCTGACCGGAATGTGCTCCAGCACCCGATAGACCGCAATGTAAACCGAATTCTTGGGCCCGCCGTCCGGGTGTGGCACGCAGCGCTTGAGCCCGTCGTCGATTTCGAAAAACTCGTGCCGGAAGGACGGATCGACCTCGAAGAAGATCGCCTGCCCCTTGGACTTATATTTATGGCCGGTGGCGTAGTATTGCCCGAACTGTTCCGGCGGGAGCATGGAGGCGATCAGCGCTTCGGGAATCATGGAAAAGTAAAGATGGACGGTCATAGTGTCGTGCCCTCTCCAAGGTGAAATTGTTCGATACCTACCCTCTCCGGAAACGCCCAAGCTTTCCGGGAGGATTGCAAGGTTCTGGTTTCCGCGGGTGGAATCCCCCATCATTGTATTCATTATATGAGGTATGGAGACATAACGCTCATGCTTCGTAACCGCATCAGGGAGCGGTTGCCTCGGTCTTGGCCAACTCGTTCTCCAGATCCGCCAGCGTCGCGGCCGGCGGCAGGCATTTGAGCCCGTCGCAGACGTAGGCCGTCACCCGCGCCGCGTCGGCCCGCAGCTCGGCCAGCAGTCCCGCCGGCACGCGGGCATCGACCGGAACGGCCAGCGTCAGCCGGCGCGGCGCGTACGGCCTGGCGCAACGCTCCCACCACTCGGCCAACGCCGCCGGTTCGCCGCGCAGCACGATGATCTGCGCTGGTTCCCGGTACTCCTCCAGCGCGGTCAGCAGGGTGTTGCAGGCGGTGGGAATCCGTTCGAGCACGGGTCCGGCCCAGCGCAGGGTCTGCTCCGCCGCTTCCAGACAGTCCATCCGTCCGGTGAGATGACCGAGCTGCAGCAATACCCGCGCGGCGACACCGTTGCCCGACGGCAGCGCTTCATCGTGCGCCGGCTTGGGCCGCTGGATCAGCGACTCGTGGTCGGAAGCCGTGAAGTAGAAACCGCCCGCCGCGCGATCCTGGAACCGGTCGAGCAGCACGTCGGCCAAGGCCAGGCCGAAGTCCAGGTCGCCGTCGCGCCAACGACATTGCAGCAGTTCCAAAATGCCGTCGATCAGAAAAGCATAGTCGTCCAGATAGGCGTTCAACCGACTTTGCTCGTTCTTGTGGACCGCCAGCAGCCGGCCGTCCCGCCAGAGATGAGTGCGGATGAAATCCAGGGCGCGCGCCGCCGAGGCCACGAAGTCCGCCCGTCCCAGATGGCGGCCGGCGATCGCCATGCCGCGGATCATCAACCCGTTCCATGCGGTCAGAATCTTCTCATCGCGACCCGGCCAGACCCGCCGCGAACGGGCATCGAACAGTTTACGCCGGGCCGAAGTCAGCCAGTCGGTGACCCGTGCGGGCTCGACCCTCAACCGACGCGCCAGTTCGGGCGCGTCGGCGGTTACCCGCAGGTGCCAGGCATGGCTTTCGAAATTGGCGGGTTGCTCCAGGCCGTAACAGACGGCGAACGCGACATATTCCTCGATGCTCAACAGCGTTCGGATCTGGTCGGGCGTCCACAGATAGAACTTGCCCTCCTCGCCCTCTGAGTCGGCGTCGAGCGTGGCATGGTAGCCGCCGTCCGGCGACTGCATTTCCCGCATGACCCATTCTCCGGTTTCCTCGGCGACCGCCCGGAAGAGCGGGTCCCGCGTGGCCCGCCAGGCCTGGGCGTAGAGGGCGAGCAGCGGACCGTTGTCGTACAGCATTTTCTCGAAGTGCGGGATTTGCCATTCGGCGTCCACCGAGTAGCGGTGGAAGCCACCACCCAGATGATCGTAGATCCCGCCCAACGCCATCTTGCGCAGGGTGAACAGGGCGGCGGTTTCGGCCTGGCGATCCGGTTCGGCGCCGTGGACGCTGGCGGCCCAGTGCCGCAGCAGTCGTTCCAGGCTGGTGGGATGAGGGAATTTGGGCGCGCCGCCGAAACCGCCGCGGGCCGGATCGAAATGGTGGATGAGTTGGTCCCGCGCGGCCTGAAGTGGGGCGGCGGTCAAGGCGGATTCGTCAGCGGCGGACGGGGCGACGATTTCGGCGCGCAAGGCGTCCAGCAACACCTGGTTCTGCTGGCGAATATCCCGCTGATGCCGGCGGTAGTGGTCGTCGACTCGGCGCAGGATGTCGGTGAAGGCCGGCATCCCGTAGCGGGGCATCTTGGGGAAATAGGTGCCGCCGACGAACGGCACGTGGTCGTCGTGGGTCAGGAACATCGTCAGCGGCCAGCCGCCAGCCCGCCGGTGCAGCAACTGAAAGGCGGTTTGATAGATTTTGTCGAGATCGGGCCGTTCCTCGCGGTCGACCTTGACGCTGACGAACAATTCGTTCATCACTTGGGCGGTGGCGTCGTCCTCGAAGGATTCGTGGGCCATGACGTGGCACCAGTGGCAGGCCGAGTAGCCGATGGACAGCAGGATCGGCTTGCTCTCGCGGCGTGCCCGATCCAGCGCCTCCTCGCCCCAGGGATACCAGTCCACCGGGTTGTGGGCGTGCTGGCGCAGGTAGGGACTGGTTTCGTGGATCAGACGGTTGGCGTGCGGGTGTTCGGACATGGCGGACTTCCGGCTTGGTTGCGCATCGAACGACGACTTATGCCATGAGTCGCTTTCAGGCCTCGATAGGTTCCCTTCGCCTGAAATCGGGAATCGATCCTGAATCGGGCTGACCGGCGCATTTGCCCGATTTTATGGCCGGTTTGTGAAATAATGCCGTGAATCAGAATCAAGAGGACTAAAGAGGACTAAAGATGAAAAAGTTGATCGGAGTGGTGGCGATCGTTCTGGTGCTGGCGGCGGCCGGCATGACCGGCGCGGCCTATTGGTCGGGCGTGCAGGCGGAGCGCTGGTATCGGGAGGCATTGGCGGAAGGCTCGAGGAATCCCAACGTCAAGTTCGAAACGGTTCACTATCAGCGCGGGCTGTTCTCGTCGCAGTCCGTCACCCGCGTCCAGTTCGCGATGCCGGAAGGTCACGAACCGAACGAGCCAAATCCATCCTTCTCGATTCGGCAGAACATCTACCACGGTCTGCTGCCGCTGGCGGGATGGGGAGTGCCCGGCGTGCCGATGCAATGGACCGGAGCGGTGGTGCGCGCCACCCTGGATCCGGACAGCAGTGCCTGGACCCGCGAACTGGCCAAGTGGTACGGCAACCAGGAACCGGTGGTGGCCATTTCGCAGGTTGGGTTCGATGGCGCCAGCGATACCCGCATCACCATGCCGCCCCTGACCCTCAACGACGTCGAGGATGTGCAAAGCCTCAAATTCGCGGGCCTTCAGGGCCAGTTCCAGGTCGCCGCGCGGGCCGCCGCCGTGCAGGGCAACCTGACGGTTTCCAGCCTGGAAGCGGTCGGCAAGCCCACCGCCGGCGAGGGTCAGCCTACCGGCGGCAACGTTCGGGTCGACCTGCGCGATCTGACCATGACGGTGAACCAGCGTAAGGGGGCATTCGATCTGCTGTTCGGCGACTCCAGCTTCAAGGTCGGCGAGCTCAGCGTCCGCGACCAGGGCACCGGCACTCCCTTCGTCGTAACCAACCTGAGCATGACCGGCTCGCTGAGCCAACAGGGCCCGCAGCAGGTGGCGGGCGAGGTTTTAGTCAAGGCCGACAAAGTCGCCGTGGATCGGCAGAGCGGTACCGGCAGCATGAAAATGGCGCTGCGCAATCTGGATGGCGCCACGATCGCACAATTGCAGCAGTGGCAACAAACCATGGCCAGCAAGCCCGACGATCCTCAGGCGCTGGACGAGTTGCTGAGGCTGGTGAAAGCCCTGCTGCGCGGCAAGCCGGAGTTGGTGCTCGACACTCAGGCGACGCTGACCCAGGGCGAGTGGCAGGGCAAGCTGACCCTGAATTTCCAGGATTTCGGCGATGTCAACCTGTTGCTGAATCCGGCCGGATTACTGGGAGCGCTGGAAAAGGGCCTGGCCGAGGTTACAGCCTCCAAGGCGCTGGTCGAAACCCTGTTCGCCGACGCGATTAAGGAGCAACTCCAGGCGCAGACTCAGGACCAGGGCCAACAGGCCGGCGAACAGGCCCTGCAAAGCATGGCGACGCAGCAGGCCGCGCAGCAACTCCAGGGTCTCACGTCCGCCGGCTTCATCCGACTCGAGGGAGGACTGTACAAGTCCACGGCGCGCTTCGAGGGCGGCAAGTTGTTCGTCAACGGTCAGGAAATTCCGCTGGCGCCAGCCGAAAGCCAAGAGGACGACGGCGCGACCGAGGACGAAATGCCGCTGGAGCCCGATGGCGGCGCGGAAGAAGAGGAAACGCCGCAAAAGTAGAGCTCGCGCGGATAACGATGGCGTGGCGGTCATGACCGAATTCGAGCAGGTTTTGAATCGGCTGCCGCAAGCCCTGCGGGATGAGGTTGCCCGACACTGGGAAGCGTTCTACGCGGCGGCCCGGACCGCAGGCGCGGAACCACCGGCGGGCGCGACGCTGGCGCAACTCGTTACGGTCTGGGCATGCAGCGACTTCGTCGCCCGCGCCTGTATCCGCGAACCGGCGCTGCTGGCGGATTTGGTGGCCAGCGGCGATCTGGCGGCGACTTACGCACCCGGAGATTGCTCGGCGCGGCTGGAACGGCGGCTGGCGGACGCAGCGGACGAGAGTAAGCTCGCCGTCGCGCTGCGCCGGTTCAGGCGCCGGGAAATGGTCCGCATCGCCTGGCGCGATCTGGCCGGGTTGGCAGGACTGGAAGAGACGCTCGGCGATCTGACGGATCTGGCGGATGTCGCGGTCGGCGGAGCGCTGGACCGGTTGCAGTCCTGGCAATGCCAGCGCTACGGCGTGCCGCGCGACGCCGAGGGCCAGCCGCAACGGCTGGTGGTGCTGGGCATGGGCAAACTCGGCGGACGCGAACTCAACTTCTCCTCGGATATCGACCTGATCTTCGCCTATCCGCAGCAGGGCCAGACCGACGGCGGGCGCGCCATCGGCAACGAAGAGTTCTTCCGCCGGCTGGGCCAGCGGCTGGGTAAAATCCTGGCCGAGCCGACCGCCGACGGTTTCGTGTTTCGGGTGGACCTGCGGTTGCGACCATTCGGCGATTCCGGGCCGCTGGTCATGTCGTTCGCCGCCTTCGAAGATTATTACCAGCACCACGGCCGCGATTGGGAACGCTACGCGATGATCAAGGCCCGAGCCATCGCCGGCGACCTGGCAGCCGGCGAACGCCTGCTGGTCGCGCTGCGGCCCTTCGTCTACCGCCGCTACCTGGACTACAGCGCGTTCGAGGCGTTGCGGGGCATGAAGACCCTGATCGCCCAGGAGGTCGAGCGCAAGGGCATGCGGCGCAACATCAAGCTGGGGCCGGGCGGCATCCGCGAGATCGAATTCATCGGGCAGGCGTTCCAGCTCATCTACGGCGGCCGCAACCCGGCGCTGCGGGAACGCGGCATCCTGCGGGTACTGGACACCCTGGCGGCCGGCGGGCGACTGCCGGCGGCGGCGGCGAGCGACCTCAAGCAGGCCTACGACTTCCTGCGCCGGGTCGAGAACCGGCTCCAGGCCTGGGCCGACCAACAGACCCATAACCTGCCCGATGACGAACTAGCCAAACTGCGACTGGCCTTCGCCATGGGACATGGCGGCTGGGGCGCTTTCACCCTGGAACTGGCACGGCACGTCGAAGCCGTGACCCGGCAGTTCGCCCAGGTGTTCGGCGGCGCGGTCGAGCCGGAGCCGGACGCCGCCCGGGCCGATCTGGGGGTGCTGTGGCGGGGCGATCCCGGCGAGGAAGGCGCGCTGCACCTGCTGGTCGAGCGCGGTTTCGAGGAACCGGCGCAGGCCTGGAATCGGTTGCGGGCCTTGAAGAACGGCTTCAGTTACCGGGCGATGAGCCCGCGCGGACGCGAGCGGCTCGACACGCTGGTGCCGCGAGTCCTGGAAGCCGTCACCACCACGCCGCGACCGGCGACGACCCTGGAACGCGTGCTCAACCTGCTGGAAGCCGTCGCCCGCCGCTCGGTGTACCTGGCGCTGCTGGCCGATCATCCGCAGGTTCTGACGCAACTGGTCAAACTGTTCGCCGCCAGCGGTTGGATCGGCCAGCATCTGGTTCGCTATCCCCTGCTGCTGGACGACCTGCTGAGTCCGGCCACCCTGTACGCGCCGCTGAACCGCCCGCAACTGGCGCTGGAACTGGACCGGCAACTGGCGCGAGCACCGGCAGACGATCCCGAAGAATTGCTGAACGCCCTGCGCTATTTCAAGCAGGCCAACGTGTTGCGGGTCGCTGCCGCCGATGTCAGCGGCGCCATGCCGCTGATGATCGTCAGCGACCACTTAACCGAGATCGCCGAAACCCTGTTGCGCAAGGTACTGGATCTGGCCTCGGCCGATCTGCTGCCGAAATTCGGCCAACCCCGCTGCGTGGCGGACGGAGTGGAGCGGGACGCGCGCTTCGCCATCGTCGCCTACGGCAAGCTGGGCGGTATCGAATTGAATTACGGTTCCGACCTGGATCTGGTGTTCCTGCACGACAGCGCCGGCGACCGGCAACTCACCGCCGGACCGCGTCAGATCGACAATGCCACCTTCTTCAACCGGCTGGTGCAACGAATCATCCACCTGCTCACCACCCGCACCGGCGCCGGGGACCTGTACGAGGTGGACACCCGGCTGCGGCCCAGCGGACGCGCCGGTCTGCTGGTCAGTTCCTTTGAAGCTTTCGCCGAATACCAGCACCATCAGGCCTGGACCTGGGAGCATCAGGCGCTGGCGCGCACCCGCGTGGTGGCGGGGCCGGCCGAACTGGCCGAGCGGTACCGGACCGTCCGCGCCGAAGTCCTCCGGCGCGCGCGCGACCCGGACGTGCTGCGCCAGGAAGTCCGCGACATGCGCGAGCGGATGCGGAGCGAACTGGACGCCAGCACCGCCGAAGTCTTCGACCTCAAGCAGGGTCGGGGTGGTATCGCCGATATCGAATTTGTGGTGCAATATGAAATTTTGGCGAACGCTCACCGCTACCCGGAACTGTTGGCCTTTACCGACAACATCCGGCAACTCGACGGGCTGGAACGATTCGGTATCCTGTCCATCGCCGATGCTGCCCGGTTGCGCAACGCCTATCGCGGACTGCGCCGGCGCATTCACCTGCTCAAGCTGCAAGAACAGCCCGCCCGGATTCCGGCGGACGAAGCACGGGATGTCCGCGAAGGCGTGATCCACATCTGGCGGCGCCTGATGGAAAGCGCCTGAAGCCATGCGGCGCGAGGCGATGGCGACATGAGGGTAGCGGGTGCCAGCCGATGCTGGCGCGGCGTACAAGCAGCCTTTCTTGGAGATTCGAACGATGACGATGGCCGACCGTGATGGTCTGATCTGGTACGACGGTGAACTGGTGCCCTGGCGCGAAGCCAACACCCATGTCCTGACCCACACCCTGCACTATGGCATGGGTGTCTTCGAGGGGGTCCGAGCCTATGCCACCGACCGGGGCGCCGCGATCTTCCGGCTCAAGGCCCATACCGACCGACTGTTCC
The DNA here is from genome assembly GCA_031732875.1 of Candidatus Competibacter sp. GTDB lineage: Bacteria > Pseudomonadota > Gammaproteobacteria > Competibacterales > Competibacteraceae > JAVMKJ01. The sequence goes on from JAVMKL010000023.1 coordinate 37,840, forward strand.
GTTCGGCCCACATCGTCGGCATGCCGATGCCCTACGGCAAGGATGAGATCAACGCGGCCTGCCGGCAGGCAGTGAGCACCAATAATCTGGCCAGCGCCTACATCCGCCCGATGTGCTTTTACGGCTCTGAGGGCATGGGGTTGCGCGCCGACAACCTCAAGGTTCACGTCATCGTCGCCGCCTGGGAATGGGGCGCCTACCTGGGCGCGGAAAACCTCGAACGCGGTATCCGCATCCGCACCTCCTCGTTCAGCCGCCACCATGTCAACATCACCATGTGCAAGGCCAAGGCCAATGGCAACTACATGAATTCGATGCTGGCGCTCTCCGATGCCCTGCGCGACGGCTACGACGAGGCTCTGCTGCTGGATACCGACGGCTACGTCGCCGAGGGTAGCGGCGAGAACATCTTCATCGTTCGCGACGGCGTGCTCTACACCCCGGATCTCACCTCGGCGCTGGAAGGCATCACCCGCGACACCATCATTCGCTTCGCCGCCGATCTCGGGATTCCAGTCAAGGAAAAGCGCATCACCCGCGACGAGGTGTACATCGCCGACGAAGCTTTCTTCACCGGCACCGCCGCCGAGGTGACGCCGATCCGCCAAGTGGACGGCCGCGCCATCGGCAACGGCCGGCGCGGTCCGATCACCCAGCACCTGCAGGAGTTGTACTTCGATCAGGTACATGGCCGCCGCGATGAGTATCCCGAATGGCTGACGCTGGTCTGAACTCCCGTTCGTTCCCCTCGCCTACCGGCCCTCGTCTTTAGCCCTAGCCGCCGATAACCACCACCAGGAGAATGACGCCATGGCTGCCGCTTCCGCCGCCGTTTCCGCCAAGGCCATGCCCAACGCACAGAAAGTCTACGAAGTCAGCCGTGCCGATCTGCCGGTGTCCTGTCCGATGCCCGACATGATGGTGTGGAATTCCCACCCTAAGGTCTATTTGCCCATCGAAACCACCGGCAAGGCCAGGTGCCCTTATTGTGGGGCGGATTTCGTGCTGGTGAACTGACCCTCTCGCCGGACACGGGCGGAATCGCCGGTGAAGCCACTCATCGTCTGGCGATTCAGCGACGGCAAGGCCGGGCACGACAACCAAAGTCGGGGGCTGGCCGACGCCTTGGCTCGCTTGCGGCCGGTCGAAGCCATTACCCTGGACCCACTGCCGGCAACGACGGCACTGGCCGGTCTGATCGGCGGACGTCTCGCTCGCTGGCGCGAACCGCCGGGGCCGGATCTGCTGTTGGGCGCCGGCCATCGCACTCACCTTTCGCTGCTGGCCGCCCGCCGGACCCGAGGTGGCAAGGCCGTCGTCCTGATGCGACCGAGTCTACCGCCGTGCCTGTTCGATCTGTGCCTGATCCCGCATCACGACTCGCCGCCGGCCCGTCCGAACGTACTCGCCACCCGCGGCGCGCTCAACCGCATCCAACCTTCCACGACGTTAGAACCCGAACGAGGGCTGTTACTCATCGGCGGACCGTCCTCACATTTCGACTGGAACGATGCGGAATTGCACCGGCAAATCGCCGCCATTCTGGCCGCCGACCCGACGATCCGCTGGACTCTGACTACGTCGCGCCGGACCCCGCCGGGTTTTCTGGACGGTCTGCGCGATTCCCCCATCGACCGGCTGGCGGCGATTCCTGTTTCGGAAACGGGGCCGGACTGGCTGCCGGCGCAACTGGCCCGAGCGAGTCGGGCATGGGTCACCGCCGACAGCGTGTCCATGGTTTACGAAGCGCTGACCGCTGGCACCGCCGTGGGAGTACTGGAACTGCCGTGGAAGCGATCCGGCCGGGTGAGCCGGGGACTCGAACGGCTGGCCGTCGAGGGTTGGGTAACCCTTTTCGCCGACTGGCGGGTGGATCGGCGACTGCGTCGACCCGATCGACCTTTCAACGAGGCGGAACGCTGCGCTCGCTGGATCGTCGAGCGGTGGTTCGCTTGAGCGTGGCCCAGTTGCTGCCGGCCCTGGATGGCGGCGGCGTGGAACGCGGCACGCTGGAAGTCGCGCGGGAGTTGGTCCGGCACGGGCATCGCTCGGTAGTGATTTCCGCCGGGGGGCGGCTGGCGCCGGAACTGGCGCGCGAAGGCAGCGAGCATCTGACCTGGCCGCTGGGCGCCAAATCACCGCTGACCCTGCGCTGGGTGCACCCCTTGCGCCGCTGGCTGGCCGGCCAGCGTATCGACATTTTGCACGCCCGTTCGAGAATGCCGGCCTGGATCGGTTGGCTGGCCTGGCGTGGCATGAATCCGACCACCCGGCCGCGCTTCGTCACCACGGTTCACGGACTGTATTCGACCTCCCCCTACAGCGCCATCATGACCCGCGGCGAGCAGGTCATTGCGGTATCCGAAACGGTGCGTCAGTATTTGCAACGCCACTATCCCGCCCTGCCGGCGGAACGCATCCAGGTCATCCCGCGCGGCGTGGATCCGGCAGTCTTCCCTTATGGTTATCGCCCTTCTCCGAACTGGCTGGCGGACTGGTACCGACACTATCCGCAACTGCGGGAAGCGTCGGTGCTAACCTTGCCCGGGCGACTGAGCCGGCTCAAGGGCCATGAGGATTTCATCGAACTGATCGCCCGACTGCGGGCGGGCGGCTTGTCGGTGTACGGACTCATCGTCGGTGGCGTGGAGCCACGCCGTCAGCGTTACGCCGACGGGCTGCGGGAAACGATACGGTCGCGAGACTTGAGCGACATCGTGCTGTTTACCGGTCATCGCGACGACATGCGCGAAATTTACGCGGTCTCCACCCTGGTGCTGTCGCTGTCGAGCCAGCCGGAATCCTTCGGACGCACGGTACTGGAAGCGCTGGGTCTGGGCGTCCCGGTCATCGGCTACGGTCACGGGGGCGTCGGCGAAATTCTGACCCGGATGTATCCCGCCGGCCTGGTACCGGCCGGCGATCCGAAGATGCTGACGGAGCGGGTGACGAAACTGCTGGCGACCGCGCCGCCAGTGCCGGCGGAACCGGTCTTTCCCTTGCAACGGATGCTGGATGAAACGCTGGCGCTGTACGAAGCATTGGGTCGGGCGCGGAGGAACATCGCGTGAAGCTGACCCGATCCGGCCGAACCCTGATCGTGCAGCCGCTGCCCGGCATCGGCGACATGGTCTGGCATTTGCCCCATATTCATGCCATCGCGGCGACGACCGCCGCGGGCCGGATCGATCTCCTGACCAAACCGCGCTCCCAGGCCGACCGGCTGTTGCGCGCCGATCCCTGCGTCGAACGAGTGCTGTGGCTGGAGCGCGAATCCGGCCGCCATGCCGGGTTGCGGGGACTGTGGCGGCTGGCGTCCCGGCTGCGCCAAGGCGGGTATCAGCGGGTGTGGATCCTGCACGGCAGCACCCGCTACGCGCTGGCGTCCCGGCTGGCCGGCATCCCGGAGCGGGTCGGCTACGGGGTGGGTTTGCAGACACGGTTGCTGAACGTACCGGTACGGTTGCCCCCCGACCGGCGCCATGCCCATCCGATCGTCCGGGCGGATACCTTGCTGGAACTGCTGGACATACCCAGGAACGAGCCGGAACCCCGGTTGGCGATCGCGGCCGATGCGGAGCAGGCGGTGGCCGAGCGGTTCGATGCCTGGCCGGCGCCGTGGACCGCGCTGGGCATCGGCAGCAGCGAGCCGTGGAAACAATGGGGCGCGGCGCGGTTCGCGGAACTGGCGCTGGCCTTGGAACGCCATCGGAGCAGTTCCACATTCATCGTCGGCGGACCGGCGGAACGGTCGCTGGCCGACGAAATGCTTTCCCGCATTCGCGCGGGAGGTGGCCGGGCGGCGGATGCGGTGGCGCTGCCTCTGGAACAGACCGCGGCGCTGCTGGCTCGCTGCCGCGGCTATATCGGCAACGATACCGGCGTGCTGAACATGGCCGCTGCCCTGGGCGTGCCCGTGATCGGGTTGTTCGGTGGCTCGCAGCCTCTGTGGCATTCCCGTTTCATCCATCCGCTCCTGCCGCTTTCCGGCCAACGCGACATGGCGGCGATCACCGTCCCTCAGGTCCTTGAGGCCTTCATGCGGCTGGGTTAGCTCGATGCAAATCGCGACGTTACGTGAGACTCTTCAGGCAGCCTTTTTCCAGTGGGGCTGGCTCCTGGTGGCGGTCCTGCCGCTGGCCCAACTCGGCGGCCGGACTCTGTATACCGTGCTGGTCAGCGTTTACGTCCTGTGGGGTCTGCCGGGCCTGTGGAGCCGGCGGGACCGGCTGGATCGCGCGACCACTCTACTGTATCTGACCCTGCTCGGCGTAACGCTGCTCGGGATCCCCGGGTCGGTGGATCCGGAAGGTGGTTCTCGAATCTGGGCGCAATTCGCGGTCCAGACCTCAACCCTGCTGCTGATGCAGGCCGCCCTGCGAGAATCCCCGGTACGACCCGACCGTCTGTTCGACGCCATGGCCCTCTTCGGCGGGATAACCCTGGTCGGACTCTACCTGCTGCTACCCTATTACTGGCTCGGCTGGTCCGGTCAGCCATTCGATCCGAGCACGCAACTGCGGGAAGATAATTTGCCATTCTTGCTGGTATTCCTGCTGGGGTGGCTCCAACGGCACGGCGACCGACGCCGGAGCCACGGCGCGATGGCCGGTGTCACCGCGGCGGTTGTGGGCTATATCGTGATCTCGGAAGGACGGGCGGCGCTGCTCGGCATGATCGCCGGACTGGCGGTGTTCTGCTGGTCGGTGCTGGGCTGGCGGCTGCGTTGGGTCGTACCCGCGATCGTTCTGGTGCTGGTGGTCGGCATCGCCGCCAACACCGGGGCGTTCCACAAAGTGGAACAGGCTTCCCATCATTCACTGGACTCTTTTACCACCGGACGCAGCATCCTGTGGCGGCAGGCACTGGCGCATCCTCCGGCGCGATCCTGGCTGGGCGTGGGGATCGGCAACGGGCATCATGCCACGGAGGTACTGAGCTTCGAGATCGGCGGCGCACGGATGCAGGTCAAGCATCTTCACAACTTCCTGATGGACGCCTGGTACGAAACCGGAATCCTGGGGGTCGGCCTGCTGGTGGCTCTGATCGGCATCGTGCTCGGCCGGCTGGCGTGGGTCTGGCAACGGCTGTCGGCCGAAGATCGCCAGCGCGCCGGCGTGCTGCTGGCCGCGGCGATGGCGCTGATAACCGCCGGAATGTTGAGCTTTTCCTATACCTCCCGGCAGTTGGCGTGTTATTTGTTCGTTTGCCTGGGGGGGCTGAGCGGTATCGGCCGGACGCGCGACGTTCGGGCTACGCCGCCAGCAGACGGTCATAAAGATCCAGATAAGCGTTGACGATGGCCTCCTCGCCGTGCCGGGCGATCAGCGTCCGGTTGCCATTGGCCGCGAGTTCCCGGCGCAGCGCTTCATCCCGCAGCAACAGATCCATCGCGGTCGCCAGCGCGGCGGGATCGCCGGTCGGAGTCAGCCAGCCGTCCTCGCGGTCGGTGATGACCTCCTGCAACCCCTGGGCGCGAGTGGAAAGGACGGCGCGGCCGCGCGCCCAGGCTTCCAGGATAGCGTTGCCTACGCCTTCCTGCAGGGAAGAGCAGACGCACAGATCGGCCAATTCCTGAAAGCATCCGGCATCGTCACGCCAACCAGGCCAGCAAACCCGGTTGCCGATGCCCAACTGCTCGGCATGATGCCGGAGAGAGACGGCCAGCGGGCCATCGCCGACGATAACCAGGTAGACAGGCCGTTCGTGGATCCGGGTTGGAACAGCCGCGAAGGCTTCGAGGAGGTCGCCGAAACCCTTGACCGGATGCAGGCGACCCACCGCGGTTACGATCAGGGCATCGTCGGGAATCGCGAATTCCTGGCGCAACCGTTGCAAGGTAGCCGTGGAATTGGGATTGCACGGCGCGACGAAATTGCTGATATGAAAAATCCGGTTCGGAGGAAAGCCGTGCTGGATCAGATGATCGCGGATGCCTGGGCTGTTCGCGATCCAGGCATGGGCGTGCCGGTACCCGTGCGGCGCGTAATAGCCGCCCAGCCGGGCCACGTGAATCGGCCGTCGGCCAGGGGCAAGGTGGGTCAAACGGGTCGCCCGGCCCATGTAGGTTTGAACGATATCCGGCTGGCGCGCGCGCACGATCTTCCCAATCCGCCAGCGGGACAGCAGATCCCAGATGCCCCACATGGGAACATGAAGCTGGGTCGTTTCCGTTCGCAACCGGGCCGAAACCTGGCTGCCCGCCACGTTGATCGCCAATACGGGATGGTGGCGCGCCTGTAAGGCGTCGACCAGCCGGACATAGAACAGTTCGGCCCCTCCGAGCGAATCACCGCCGATGATGTGGACCGATGCGATCATAAACTCCCACCGGGCATGACGGTGGCGCGCCCACGCGAGGCGCGCCCTTGACGAACGATATGGTGCATACTGTTACTGTAAATGAAAATTCCGTTCAGGACAGGCTGATTTCATGACAGTCCGAACCCGGCTTTCGGTATTCATCACCACTTACAATAATGGCCGCACCTTGACGGCCTGTCTGGAAAGCATCAAGTGGGTCGATGAAATCATCCTGCTGGACTCCTTCAGCACCGATGATACGTTGGCCATCGCCCAGCGTTATGGAGCGCTGATCAGCCAGCACGAGTTTCTGGGTTACGGCCCGCAGAAGCGGATGGCGCTTGCGGCGACCACGCACGACTGGGTGTTGCTGCTGGATGCCGACGAGGTGCTGTCGCCCGCCCTCCAGACCGAGATCCGTCGGTTGCTGGAGCGCGGACCGGACGCGGATGGCTACGAAATTCCGCGGCAGGAGCAGATGTTCTGGCGAATGTACAGCCCGGCGACCCGTATGAATCATTACCTGCGCCTGTTCGACAAGCGCAAGAGCGGTATCGACGACATGCCGATTCACGCCGCGCCCAAGGTGCGGGGGCGCATCGTCCGGCTCAAGGCACCCCTGTACCACTACGGCGAAACCGACATTCATACCAAGGTTGACAAGATCAACGCCTACTCGACTGGCTTGGTGGTGGACAAACTCAGGAGACGGCACTGGGGGATTCCGCTGATCATGCTATTTTACCCACCGCTGTTCTTCATCCGTAGTTACCTGTTCAAGCGCAACTTCCTGAACGGCTGGGCGGGGTTCATCAACTCGGCGATCGCGGCGTTCTACGTCTTTCTCAAGTACGCTAAGCTGTACGAGCATCACCAGTTCGCCAAATACGGAACCCGCCTGCTGCCGGACGATGCGCCGCCCTTGCCGAGCGAATACGCACCCCGTCCCACCGATCCGCCCTGATCCTGCCCGACCCGATCATGGGTCGAATCAGGCGCTGTCCCGGCCCAGCAGCCCCCGCAGCTGCCTCAACACCAGCGGTGGCGTCAGCATCGCCATGCAACTGTGATGGGAACAGGTCTTGCGATAACAATTGACGCAGGGCAGATCGGCCTGCAGGGCGCCGACATTGTCGCCCAGGGGCTTGACCCGACGCGGGTCGGTGGGCCCGCAGAGCACCGTCATCGGCGCAGTCGTGGCGGCGGCCAGATGCGCGGTGCCGGTGTCGTTGGCCACGATGAAACGCGCCGGTTCGCACAGAGGCGGTATGTCGAGAATGGCGGTCTGTCCGCAGAGATTCACCAGCCAGGAATCGCAGCCTCGAGCGATGCGCTGGCATTCATCCATTTCATCGGGACCGCCGATCAGCACGATCCGTTCCAAGCCATCCCGATGCAGTCGGTTTGCCAGAGCAGCGTAGCGGGCGGCCCCCCAGCGTTTCAAATGACCGTTGGCATTGCAGCCGGGCAGAAAAATGCCATAGCGACCCGGCGCCAGTCCGTAACGTTCCATGAACTCCCGGGCGCGGGCGCGGTGATGATCGGGAATATGCAACACCGGTCGGGGCGTTATCGCCCGGATGCCACCGGCCTGCAGCGAGGCCCGGCCGAGCGTGATGGCGGGCACCGGTTTGGGCAGTTTGGCGGGCGCGATGTTGTAGGGAAATCGTGGACTGTTGCCGAGGCGGTAGGGAATTCGATGTCCGCTCAGCCACAGCAGGGCAATTAATAATCGTGATCGGTCGTTGCACTGGAGATCGATTACCAGGTCGTAATGCTGGCCACGGATCTGTCGCAGCCACTCCATCGTCCGGCGACCGCGTTGCCGGCGATCGCGCAAATCCACGGCGAATATCCGTTGAAATCGAAGATCCTGCTCGAACAGGCTTTTCCAGGGCGGCAGCGTATCAAGATGGATTTCCCGCTCTGGAAACGCCCGGGCGATATCTTCGAACAGGGCGGTGGCAATGATCACGTCGCCCATGGCGCTCCATTTGATGACCAGAATGCGGCGGATGGCCGGATTGGCGGGCAGATCGGCGCGATAGAGCATCGGAGCAATCCGCTTTAGAGGTTGTACACGCTCGGACTGCCCAGCGGCCGGGTCTTGAAGCGGCGGTGAACCCAGAGATACTGGTCGGGAGCACGGCGAACGTAATGCTCCAGCAGTTCGTTGATGCGACAGGTATCGGCCGTCACGTCGCCACCGGGAAAGTGTTCCAGCGCCGGAAGAATGACCACTTCGTAGCCGGCGGTTCCGGCCAGCCGGCGTGGAAAGTAAGGCACCACCGCCGCGCCGCTCAGCGCCGCCAGCCGCGAGGTAGCCGTGATGGTGCAGGCGGGGATACCGAAGAACGGCACGAAGACGCTGTTGCGCCGGCCGTGATTCTGATCGGGGGCGTACCAGACCGCGCGTCCCTTTCTGAAGGCGCGTAGCAGTCCACGCAAATCCTCGTGCGGCAGCGGCGGAAACCGGGACCGGCGCTCGCGTTCGCGGCGCATCACGATTTCGTAGAGTGGGTTCTTGTGGGATCGGTACATGGCATGGAACGACTGGTGCCAGGTGATGAACCGGGCACCCAGCTCGAGCGTGGTGAAGTGTCCGGTCAGGAGAATCACGCCCTTGCCCCCGGCGAGCGCCCGCTCCAGATGCTCCGCGCCCTCGACCCGGGCCAGACCGCGCAGCTTTTCGTCCGGCGCCCACCAGGCCATGGCGGTTTCGAACAAGCCAATGCCCAGCGCGGCGAAGTGCTGTTCCAGCAACGTGTTCCGTTCGGCGGGCGACCATTCCGGGAAACACAGTTCCAGATTGATTGCAGCAATCCGCCGCCGGCGCCGGGCGATTTTGCCTAACAGGCGGCCCATCTGTCCGCCCACCGCAAGCTGCCAGCGAAATGGTAGGGCGGCCATGCACTTCATGAGGACTAGCCCCAGCCAGACCGGCCAGTAGCGCGGCGCCAGAAAATGCCAATCAAACAGCCGGGTGGGCATGGTCACAGTTGTAGGATGATCTGCAAAATCGCTATTGTAAGCGTCCCCAGCCTGGCAAGCACCCATTCGCTTCCAGTTACAGACCTGGAGAACAGCATGGCGAGAACGGTTTTAGTGACCGGCGCGGCCGGTTTCATCGGCAGTCATTCCGTCGAATGGCTGCTCGAACAGGGGTGGCACGTGGTCGGCGTCGACAACCTACGGACCGGACACCAGGCAAATTTGGCCGACGCGCGTTCGACATCCGGTTTCGAATGGGTACTGGCCGACGCGGGTGATGAAACGGTGATGCGCGCCCTATTCGAACGGTATCGTTTCGCCGGTGTGCTGCACCTCGCGGCGCTGGTCAGCGTTCCGGAAAGCTTCCGCGAACCCGCGCTCAACTATCGCCTCAACCTGGCCACCGCCGACAGCTTGGCCCGGCTGTGCCTGGAATACGACTGCAAGCGCCTGGTGTTCGCCTCCTCGGCCGCGGTGTATGGCGCGGCCGCAGCCTTGCCCAACCGGGAGTCGGCGGTCCCGCAGCCCCAGTCTCCCTACGCCGCCGCCAAACTGGCCGCCGAGGTGATGTTGCTGGGCTACGCGGCCAGCTATGGCCTGGAAACGGTCTGCCTGCGCTATTTCAACGTCTATGGCCCGCGCCAGGATCCCGGCTCGCCCTATTCGGGCGTGTTGTCCATCTTCACTGACCGGTTTCGGCGCGGCTTGTCGGTGACCATCCATGGGGATGGCGAACAGACACGGGACTTCATCTCGGTTCGGGATGTGGCGCGGGTCAATAGCGAAACCCTGACCGGAACGCGCGTGGCCAGTGGCCGCTACAATGTTTGCACCGGTCGCGCGGTGTCCCTGAATCAGGTGCTGGCGATCTATCAGGGGCTTTTCCCAAGCGCGCCGCCGGCCGAATATATCGCTGCCCGGCTCGGCGACATCCGCCATTCGCTGGGCGATCCGGATTTGTTACGACATGCCTTGGCTTTCAGTGCCGAGGTGCCGTTCGAGCTTGGCTTGCGTGCGCTGGCGCTGGGAAGCCGGAAATTTTCGACGCAAGCTTGACGTTCGAACTTTCATATCTATAATCCGTTTTCCCTCGAGCAGGGATCGAGCTTGAGAAAGTGGAGCGGAACTTACAGAAAGCGGATTTTTATAGGATGGGTGTTGTTAAAGAGATTTTCCCAAGTTATAATATTTGTCTTCCTACCGTTGGGGTAGAGAAGGGCAGGT
>JAVMKL010000024.1:0-8872 GCA_031732875.1 Candidatus Competibacter sp.
TGCTGGTGACCGATGCGGTTCTGGTCCAGGCCGGACTGGCGGAACGGGTGAAGGCCGGATTCCGCAAAACGGCCATCGAGATCGTCTGCGTCTACGATCAGGTGCCGCCCAATTCCACCATCCGGACGGTCGAGGACTGCGCGGCGCTGGGTCGGGAACACGGTTGCGATCTGATCGTCGGCCTGGGCGGCGGCAGCGTGCTGGATACCGCCAAGGTCGCCAACATCCTCATGGTGAAGGGGGGACGGGTCCAGGAGCACATGGGCGCCTACCTGCTCGGACAAGCCAAGCTGCTACCGCTCGTTCTGATCCCGACCACGGCCGGCACCGGTTCGGAAGCGACCAAGGTGGCGGTGATCGCCGATCCCGAGCACGACGTGAAACTGCCGTTCGCGGAAACGCAATTCCTGCCCGATCTGGCGATTCTCGACCCGGAGCTGACCCGCACCATGCCGCCCAAATTGACCGCCGCGACCGGCATGGACGCGCTGACGCACGCCATCGAAGCCTACGTGGGCAAGGAGTGGTCCCCGGCCACCGACGGGCTGGCGCTGCAAGCCATCCGCCTGATTCGGGATAATTTGTTGCTGGCCTGCGCCCAGCCGGACAATTTGCAGGCGCGCGGGGCCATGCTGGTGGCGAGTTGCCTGGCGGGGATCGCGTTTTCGCACTCGATGGTCGGCATGGTCCATGGCATCTCGCACGCCCTGGGCGGGGTTTACCACATCCCGCACGGACTGGCGAACGCGCTGGTGCTGCCGGAGGTGATGGAATACAACCTGGAATCGCGACTGGATCGCTACGCCGACGTCGCCGAGGCCCTGGGGGTGGTGTTCCCGCGACCGGGCGCGGCGATCGGCAACCTGCTGCGTTACGGTGGGCTGGCGTTCGCGCTGCCGCTGGTCGAGCCGCTGGCGGCAGTGGATCGCTGGTTCCGGCGCAAGGCGGCGAAGGCGGGCATCGCCTACATTCGCAACCTGAACCGGCAACTGGCGCATCTGACCGGAATGCCGCTCAACCTGCGCGAGGCCGGCATCCAGGACGGGCTGGCGAAGCTGGAACAGGTGGCGGATACCGCCATGACCGACGGCGCGATGCTGTACAACCCGCGCGAGCCGGAGCGGGAGGCGGTGGCGCGCATCGTCCGCGCGCTCTACGAAACCACGGTTACGCCGTTGCCGGTGGCGCCGTCGGATTTGCGGCCGGTGGGGGCGGCGGCGGTGACGCGGGAATTGCGCAACGTCTTCCCGGATAGCGAGACACTGTATCGAGTGTTGGGCGGTTTTTTCGAGCGTTTGAAAGCCGATCCGCAAATCGGCGGGCCGTTGAAGGATTCGCGGCTGTGCGTCCAGTTCGCGTTCGAGAATCCGGCGGCGGTAATGACCATCGACGCACGGGGCGACGAGGTGCGGATTTACCGGGGCGCGGAGTTCGCGGGCCAGCCGGAAGTGACGATGAGCATGAGCGCCGATTTCGCCCATGCGTTCTGGCACGGCCGGGTCAACCTGGTGTCGGCGCTGACCCGCCGCCAGGTCATCGCCAAGGGCAACGTGCCAAAAACACTGAAATTGTTGCCGATCCTGAAACCGGCCTACGCGCTGTATCCGCGCTATCTGGCGGAAATCGGGATGAAGGACACCGTTTGATTTCCCGGCAGGTGGATATCGGTAAAATGCCTGCGATGCGTTGCTTGTCAAGCAGCTTGATGAGTCGGTATCCACGTCCGAAGCACCACCGGCGCAATCCAGACCCTCATGCCGTCTTCTTTCCCGGCAACCACCCCCAGCGTTCCGGGACGAATACCTCGTGCGGGTTGAACCGGGCCTTGTAGGCCATCTTGCCGCAGCGCTCGACCCAGTAGCCCAGGTAAACCCAGTTCAGACCCAGCCGCCGCGCCGTGGCGATCTGCCACAGGATGGCGAAGGTTCCCAGCCCGCGCGCGTCCTCCAGGGGATCGAAGAAGGTGTAGACCGCCGACAGCCCGTTATCCAGTCGGTCCACCACCGCCACCGCCAGCAACTCCCGATCCCGGCGGAACTCGCACAGCCAGGTCGGGCACCAGCGCGAGGCGACGAACGACCAGTAGCTGTCCGGACTGGCCGGATCCATGCCACCGCCGGCATGTCGGACCGTGATGTAGCGGGCGAACAGTTCGAAATGCTCGTCCGCGAACTCGGCGTCCAGTTCCCGCACCCACAAATCCTGATTGCGCTCCCAGATTCGCCGCTGCGAGCGGTTGGGCCGGAACCGCTCCACCGGGATGCGCAAAGACCGACAGGCGACGCAGCCCCGGCAATGGGGACGGTAGACATGGTCGCCGCTGCGCCGGAAGCCCAGTTCCGCCAGTTGGGTATACAGCCGAACGTCGGTCGCCGCCGGATCGGCGACCAGATTGCGGGCCGGTCGGTCGGGCAGGTAACTGCACGGGTAATCGGTGGTCAGGAACATTCGCAGGTCGTGCAGCGAATCGCGGGGATTGCTCATGATGGCGCGGCGGAAAGGAGATCGGCCAACAGGTCGGCGTCCAGCCGCCAGGCGCCTTCGCGACCCGGCAGGGGGCAATACCGTTCCAGCAACTGCAGGAAAGTCGCGCGGGGAATGTCCACCGCGCCCAGGCTCGACAGGTGATCGGTGCGCACCTGACAATCGATTACGGCCCAATCCCAGCGGCGCAACTGCAGGGCCAGGGCCACCAGCGCCACCTTGGACGCGTCGCTCGTCCGGCTGAACATGGATTCGCCGAAGAACGCGCGGCCTACCGCTACCCCGTACAAGCCGCCCGCCAGTTCGCCCTGGCGCCAGGTTTCGATAGAGTGGGCATGACCGAGGCGATGCAGCCGGCCGTAGGCTCGATGCATCTCCGGGGTGATCCAGGTGCCCGGGTTCCCCTCGCGCGGTCCGGCGCAGGCCTCGATGACCCGGTCGAAGGCGGTATCGGCGGTGACGGCGAACAGACCTTTGCGGATGGTCTTGCGCAGGCTGCGCGAAATCCTGACGCATTCCGGGAACAGCACCAGGCGCGGATCCGGCGACCACCACAGAATCGGTTGGCCGGGCGAGTACCAGGGAAAGATGCCCAGCCGGTAGGCGCGCAGCAAGCGGCGCGGGGTCAGGCTGCCGCCGGCGGCCAGCAGGCCGTCGGGTTCGGTCAGTGCCCGGCTAGGGGGTGGAAACGGCTGGCTGTCGTCACGCGGATCCAGCCACGGCAGGCGCATCGGACGTCACCTCGTCCCGGTAGGGCGAATGTTGCAATAATCGTCGGGCATAATCGCGCACCGCGGGCGCTTCCCGGCCGAGAAAATCGGCGATGGCTCGCCGGAAGCCCGGGTCGGCGATCCAGTGGGTCGAGTGGGTCAACGTCGGCATAAAGCCCCGATAAATCTTGTGCTCGCCCTGCGCCCCCGGCTCGAAGCGCCGCAAGCCATGGTGGATGCAGTACTCCAAGCCCTGATAATAGCAGGCTTCGAAGTGCAGGCTGTCGTAGTCGGCCCGGCAGCCCCAGTGTCGGCCGTAGAGCGTGGTGGCGTCGCGAAAGCTGATGGCGCCCGCCACCGCGCGGTCCCCGGCGAAGGCCAGCACCAGCAGGATCCGGTCGTCCAGCGTGGTCGCGATCTCCTGAAAGAAGGGGAGGGTGAGGGTCGGCACGCCGCCCAGCCGGTGGAAGGTGGAACGATAGAAGTCGTGGACGGTGGCCCATTGCGCCTCGCCGACGTCCCGGCCGCGCAGGACGCGCAGTTCCAGTCCGGCCTCGCGCACCAACCGGCGTTCCCGGTTGATGTTCTTGCGCCGCTTGGCGGTGAAGGTGTCCAGGAAGTCCTGGAAGTCCCGGTAGCCGCGGTTGTGCCAGTGGAACTGGCAGCCCAGCCGGGGCATGAACCCTCGTTCCAGCAGGGGTTCCAGGTCGGGCGGGGCGGGAAACAGCCAGTGGATCGAGGACAGTTGGCGGCAACGGCTTTCCTCCAGCACGAAGTCGATCAGGGCTCGCGCCGTTTCCCGGGGACGCGGCTGGTCGGGTGCCAGCAGCAGGCGGGGACTGGTGACCGGCGTGTAGGGGATGGCGCCGACCAGCTTGGGGTAGTAGGGCAGTCCCTGCCGGCGGTAGGCTTCCGCCCAGCCCCAGTCGAACACGAACTCGCCGTAGGAGTTGAACTTCAGGTACAGCGGCGCCGCGCCCAGCAACCGTCCGTCCCCGGCGCGGCAGACGACGGGCCAGGGCAGCCAGCCGCTGTGTTCGCCGACGCAGTGGTGCCGTTCCAGCGCGCTCAGGAATTCGTGGCTGAGAAACGGGTTGCGGTCCGGTACGAGCGCATTCCACTCGGCGGCGGGGATTTCGGTCAGGCTGTCGATACGTTGGATGCGCATGATCCACGAATGGGTGGTGGCGGTTGGAAGGGAACGGATGCCGGCAAGTCCGATACCGGATCGAATCGCCTTTATTGGAACCCGAAACCGCGCATCGGTTCGCTCGCGACTCCCCGCCGCTGCCCTTCACGGGAACGCGCTGGAATGGGACAATCAGCACCTCGAACCTCCCGGCCGGCCGCCGGCCGCGGCCGCGCATCCTCGCGGGCATCCGCTCTCCACGATCGATTTCCAATACGACGACAGGACTGAATTTTGGCGCAGGCACATCGAATCAAGACCACCCCGACCGCGATCCGGACGGGCATCCTTCGTTTTCTCCATGGGGTACTGCGGGAGACCGGCTTCTGGCTGCTGGTGATCGTCGCGCTGGGGATGATCGGCGCCCTGGCCACCTTCAGCCCCGAGGATCCGGCCTGGACCCATACCGCGAACGTGGCCCGGATTCACAATCTGGGCGGCACGGCGGGGGCCTGGTTCGCCGACGTGACCCTGTATTTTTTCGGCTTTCCGGCCGGTCTGTTGCCGCTGGGGATCGTCTTCGGCGGTTGGCGACTGTTCAAGCGCGGGGCGCTGTTGGAACTGGATGCCGAAATCGTGCTGTTTCGGGTGCTGGGGTTCGTCGTGACGCTGGCGACCGCCTGTGGGCTGGCGGCGCTGCATCTGCGCGCGGCTCCCGGCACCGTGCCCGGCGACGGAACGGCCGGCGGGCTGGTGGGCGTGCATGTCGGCCGATTCCTGACCCAGGCTTTCGGCTTGACCGGCGGCAACGTATTCCTGGCCGCGCTGTTCCTGGGCGGCGTGACGTTGACCACGGGGGTGTCGTGGCTGACGATCCTGGACTGGATCGGCGGCGGGACGTTGAAGTTGCTGGACGCAGTCGGCGCGCTGGCACTGGTGCCGCTGCGCTGGGTTTGGCCGGCGGAACGGGCCAGGGAGATCGGCGGCGCCGGCGATGCCGGGAACGGGAGCTCCGAGCCGACCGCTGCCGACGCGGCGAGCACGAAAACGCCGACGACCGATCGGGCGTGGTCGACACTGGCGCTCCGGCTGCGCGCCGTGATCGAAAATCCTCTGGCCCGGTGGCGCGACCGTGGGTCGGTCGCGGCCGATGCTGCGATGCCGATCGCGCCGGCCGCGCCGTCGCCGTCATCGGTCTCCGCGGCCGTTTCCATCGGATCGCCACCGACGGCCGGTCTCGAAGAGGCGGGGGTTGCGAGCGCCAACCGGTACCCGGCGCGCATCGAGCCCGTCCTGAATTTGCCGATGGCCGGCGAGGGTTCGCCGCCGCCCGCCGACCGGACCACCCCGGAGTCGCCGGGTCTGGATATGCTGACCTTGCTCCCCACCGCGGCCGGCGGGTCCGCGATGGCCGCCAGTCCGCCGGCGGTCGTTCCCGTGGTGCCGTCGGTGCAGGTGCCCTGGCGCCCCGGCGACGGGTTTGCCGTCGCGGCCTCGAACGATCCGGTGGCGGCGATGGTGTCTTCTTCGCCGGTGGTGGCGGGAACGAAAACGCCCGCCTCGTCCGAGGCGGACGGCCAGTTCCCGCGCGCGGTTTCGAACGCATGTCCGATCCAGCCGGATTTCGACGAGGAAGACGGGGAAGATTCGGATTGGCCCGGGGTTTCGCCCTCGCCGCCGGATTCCCCGGCAGCCGTTGTTCCCGCCAGGGCGCCGGTGGCGGTGATGGCCCGGCGGGTGGCGGCACCGGTCCCGGTCGCGCCGTATCCGCTGCCGTCGTTGGACCTGCTCGACCCCCCTCCGGCGCGTACCGCCGGCTATTCCTCGCAAGCGCTGGACGACATGTCCCGCCAGGTGGAAACCCAGCTCAAAAGCTTCGGCATCGAGGTCAGGGTGGTGGCGGTGGAGCCGGGACCGGTGATCACCCGGTTTGAGATCGACCCGGCGCCGGGGGTGAAGGTTAGCCAGATCAGCAATCTGGCCAAGGATCTGGCGCGCGGCCTGCTGGTGATCAGCGTGCGGGTGGTCGAGGTCATCCCCGGCAAGTCGGTGATCGGGCTGGAGATTCCCAACCGCAAGCGCGAGATCGTCTATTTGCGCGAAGTGTTGGAAGCACCGGTGTACGTCGAGTCCGCCGCCCCGCTGACTCTGACGCTGGGCAAGGATATCGGTGGCCGGCCGGTGGTCGCCAACCTGGCGAAGATGCCGCATCTGCTGGTGGCCGGCACCACCGGTTCCGGCAAGTCGGTGGCGATCAACGCCATGCTGCTCAGCCTGCTGTACAAGGCCCCGCCCAGCGAGGTTCGGCTGATCCTGGTGGATCCGAAGATGCTGGAATTGTCGGTTTACGAGGACATCCCGCATCTGTTGACTCCGGTGGTGACCGACATGAAGGAGGCGGCCAACGCCCTGCGCTGGTGCGTGGCCGAGATGGAGCGCCGCTACCGCTTGATGGCGACGCTGAAGGTGCGCAACATCGCGGGATTCAACCGCAAGGTGATCGACGCGCTGGCGGCGGGGGAGGGGCTGACCGATCCGTTCTGGCGGCCGGGCGGGGAGGGGACGCCGGGCGAGATCCCGGTGCTGCAACCCCTGCCGTTCATCGTGGTGGTCATCGACGAGTTGGCCGACATGATGATGATCGTCGGCAAGAAGGTGGAGGAGTTGATCGCCCGGCTGGCGCAGAAGGCGCGCGCCGCCGGCATCCACCTGATTCTGGCGACCCAGCGGCCCTCGGTGGACGTGATCACCGGGCTGATCAAGGCCAACATCCCCACCCGCGTCGCCTTTCAGGTGTCGTCGCGGGTGGATTCCCGCACCATCCTCGACCAGATGGGCGCGGAGCAGTTGCTGGGGCATGGGGACATGCTGTACCTGCCGCCCGGCACCGGCCTGCCGCAGCGGGTGCACGGCGCGTTCGTGGACGATCACGAGGTCAATCGGGTGGTCGACTACCTGCGTCAGACCGGCGCGCCGGACTACATCGACGACGTGCTGGCCGAGCCGCGCGAGGAGGGCGACGGGGGTAACGGCAACGGCAATGGCGACGGGGACGGCCGTACCGGCGAAAGCGACCCGCTGTACGACGAGGCGGTGCGCATCGTGACCGAATCGCGGCGGGCCTCGGTGTCCGGGGTGCAGCGCCGGCTTCGGATCGGCTACAACCGGGCGGCGCGGCTGGTGGAGGAAATGGAAAGCGCCGGGGTGGTGGGTCCGGTGCAGCCCAACGGCAGCCGCGAGGTGCTGGCGCCGCCGCCGCCGTGAGGTCGATCCTTCCCGCCCGCCTCAAGCCGCTGGTTGATCTTCGAAGCTTTCGTTGACTGACCTCAGTTGCCCGCGAAGGCGGAGCGAGCGCGGCGAAGCCGGCCGAAGCCGGTCGGCCGCAGCCACTGGTTGGGCCTCGCCCCGCGATTACAACGCAAGAGCCAAGCGGAGACCCGCATCAACGGAGGCCATAGTCGCGGGAGGCAGCCGACCGACACGCTCGATGAGAAACGACTTGTCGATGGTAATGACCTGGGACACATTCGCGACGGACGGCTTGGATAAGCCGGTATCTTTCGTCGACAAACTCACATTCCCTGGTGCGTGGGCCAAACGAAGGTTGGATGTGATGACGATCGCGATGACCGTATTGATGCGGCTTTCGTTGAAGGGGTTTGCCGATACGATCAGGTACGGTCTTCGAAACCCCGGACCCGAGCCCACCGAGTCGGGCATTGAGGCCCACCAGATTTCGCCGCGGCGGATTACCACTTCTCTCGCTCGAGCGAGCGGCTCTGAATGGCCCGTACATCGGGTTCCAGGGCGGAATGCCCGCCCTCGGGACCGTAGACTTCGTTGAGACGGGGCGAGCGCAGCGAGCGAAGCCGTCCGCTGGACGCCGGGGTTGGGCGGCGCCAAGCTGTCCACCAGCGCACGACCAATGGTGACAACTCAGCATTAGCATCAGGCTTACTGACCACTTCCGTGTGGCAAAGCATCCCGAAATTCCTTCATTCGCTTCCAGTCTGGCTCGGGGGGCGTATGATCGGGTTTCGGCGCATAGATGGAGTGTTCAGCCAAGTGCATCTTGTGAATGTAACGGGGACAATTCGGGAAGATGCGCTCCGCCACTACTCGAACCAACAACTGCGCTCCGGGATACTCCGCTAGCAGAGCGCCGTCGTAGTGTAAGCTGGCGAGGCCGTTGAGGCGCAAGCGATCGGGCTGCTCAAAGTTGACGACAGCAACCCCACCTGCGGATTGACTAGGATGTTGCCTAGACTTCGGAACATGCCATTGCCGTCATAGTCTGGAAAGGCAAGCGTGCGTTCGTCTTGGATATGCACAAAGCCTGGCATCCCACCCTTGTATGAGCAGTCGGGACGCCCTTGCCCGTCAGCGGTGGCGAGGAAGAACATGCTGCAACTTTCGATGAAACGATGATCGCCCTCGGTGAAGGTGGTGTGAACGGTTACTTGCTCAAGGCGGTCCGCAATGGGGCGACTATCGAACTGATCCTGAAGCTGCCGCGAACCTCTGTGGTACATCTCATCGTTAGACATAT
>JAVMKL010000025.1:0-47846 GCA_031732875.1 Candidatus Competibacter sp.
AGCCAGCTCAACAGAACGGCGAACGATGCAGCGATACGAATCCCGACGCCGAACGGGGCGGCGGATAAGCCGCGCAAGGCGAGAAAGCCGCAGGCTTTTTCGCCTGGAGTCGGCTTGATCCGCGTGGTTGTGCGGCGCTTCGCGCCAAGCAACCACGCGGATGTTTATCCGCCGCCCCGTTGTCGCGGGCGCGAAGCGTCCGCGACAACGTTGCGGCTAACCGGCAGACCACGGCCGGCGCAGCCGGCTGTGGGCTGTCCGGTTGAGCCGCTGGTTAGGCACCCCTGCGATACTTAAGGGATGAGGGTCTCGATGCATTTCTCTACCATACTGATGGCGGCCACTGTGTGCTTGATCGCCGCATCTGCCTCGCTATCCGTCACTGCGTTGTAGCCTCTGTGGATCACCTTGTTGCGAAGCTCGTAGCATCCGCTGTGCCACTGTTTTAGTTCAGCGCGGAGCAGACCCTTCCATCCTTGAACCGCAGGATCAAACCATCGAGAGAACGTCTTCGAGTTTGCTGTTGCCGCAGTTGCGAACGCCGAATCAAGTTCCCGCAGCTTCTTAAACACATCAATTGAGTCGGGAAACACGGCTCCGGGTGCGACTCTCTTGAGCGCTGAGAAGGCGTAACTTTCGAATGCTGTGTTCGCCTCTACAGGTACCAAGCGAAGTTGTCTACGCCAGTGGTGATTCCGGGCAGAGGTAAGTAGCTCACGTTCGATTGGTATTTCCGTGCCACTCGCAAGGCAGGTCCGTATGGTGTTGACAACCTTCGCTTCGCGCGTTACTGCATCTCCAAAACCCATGGTTCGGTAGCCAGGCCATGTGACAGCGAAGTCACTAATCTGATTGAACTCTTCGTCAACCACGACGAGCGATATGTCCGACAGATCGCCCCGGACGAGTTCGATCACGTGAAATGACGACACGCCGATCCGATTAACATCAATATCTCTGTAGACGGCAACCATGCGATTGACCGCGCCTAGTGCGGAGGCAACGAGCGCGTGGTCGCGTGTGCAGATGGACTGCTTCCAGCCAGGATCGGTGATGTCTACGGATTCACCAAGCACGACGTAGAATTTCGTACGGCCGGCAAAGCCGAAGATGTCGTGAGAAACCTCTACATTTTGTCCGTGGACCTGTGGCGCATCGGTGGCGGCGATGGGCGGAAGGGGAACAGCCTTGATGCGCGCACAAGACCCGCCAAGGAGTACATCGAAGAATTCGTCTGGAAGGTAGATGCGGTATGGCGCAACGAAGGTGATCGCAGGATGGTAGTTCATGGTTTGGGGTGCCTAACGGGGCGCGAGTTGAGCGACACCCGCGCGTGGGTATCGCGCACGAAGTGGGCGATACCCCAAGCGGGCGTAGCGGCGAAGCCGTGTCGCTCCAACGAGGGTTCGACGGCGCTCGCGCCGGAGAACCCGAAGTTGGCTCAACTCGCGCCCCGTTCGTCGGCGCGAAGCGCCGACGAACGTAGAGCTAACCGGCGGGCAAAACGCGAAGCGTTTTGACTGTCCGTGTTGAGCGCCATGTTAGATTTAGTAGTAATCGACACGATCAACAAGTTCTCGACCTCTCCATTTTGTATTTGGCTTGTCCAAGTAGGCTGAACCATATTGCTCATAAGCCTCGAAATTTAAAGAAATATCATCCTGGATGATTTTTGTTAATTCATCGATAAGTTTATGAAAGTTATTCCATGCACTTAACTCAAAATATTTTGGAGTTGGAATATTTGCCAAAAGATTTTCATATCTCTCTCTTGCGGAAGGGTGAGACTTGTAGCCCCATGGACTTTTGGGAAACATTACATCGGAAGCGGCCTGATAAAGTTCTAGGCATCCAAACCATAGTAGGGCTGAATGAAGAAGCTCCGCTCGCTCCATATCCGTGTAGCTAGGGAGAAGGATTGATTGAATATCGGCCTCAAATTCGTCTTTTTGTGAATTATTGAAAACCTTCTCCGGCTTATAATCTTCATCATTGTCACTTATGGCATGGAATATTGGTTGCTCAACGGTGTTGGCCACGTCAAGATGTCCCAATATGAAATGGGCAAATTCATGGCCGGCTATAAACTGCATCTGCAATGGGATTGGTTCGTGTATAGCTGATGCAATATCACTAGGAATAATTCCCCTTGGATCCATTAAAAAATCCATTGCTTCTGTTTTTAGCATTGTACGCAATGCAATTCTCAAGGAATTGAAACGGATATTCATTGGCACTTCTGACGCAAAATCCAGAATTGCCAAGTGACTAAATTTCAAAAAGAATTTCAATGAATCGCTGATTGTGGTTATTGCTCCATGCTCCGTGTTGAAAATCATCCCATTTGGGTCATTAGAAAAAATGTCTCCAAACGTGACCTTCTCGCATTGATTGCGAAGGCCTGAAGGAAGATTTTCGAGCACTTTTAAATAATGGCTATTGTCGAATGCCTCCTCCAAGGACCAATTTTCTTCATCAGATAATGCTTTGTTTCGATACACCCGAAATAGGCGCATGTTATCGACGAGAATATCAGCCCTCAATTTCAGCAGATGGTCTCTTGCATTTGCGACATTGAAAATGCGCTCTATCTCATCCGAATTGCAAATCGGACGATAGAATAATTTTTGTGCCTCTAGTGCTTCCATAATAAATCTAACGGGGCGCGAGTTGAGCGACACCCGCTTGGGGTATCGCGCACGCAGTGGGCGATACCCCAAGCGGGCGTAGCGGCGAAGCCGTGTCGCTCCAACGAGGGTTCGACGGCGCTCGCGCCGGAGAACCCGAAGTTGGCTCAACTCGCGCCCCGTTCGTCGGCGCGAAGCGCCGACGAACGCCCGCGCTCAGCCGCGGCCGAGCCAACGGCGAGGACGTCGGACTGGAGCGCATTGTTGGGCATCACACTCCGCATTTTCCGTAGGCCCGCAATAATCGTAAAGTGTCGTAGCCATCAATAACCGTGAAGTACCGGAGGTCATGAACTCGACTCGCAAACGCCCGCATAGTATTCCTTACCGACGTGGATATCTTGTGGCAATGCTGAAGAATCAAAAGATCGGCCGGCTCTGAAAATAGACGATCAATTTGATCACCGTTCTTACCGAGGTGCACCATTTTCATCTCAGAAAACTTGGCCGGACCTTTTAAAAGAAAGGCTGCTGGATAATGAATTCCATCAACCGATAGATTGGAAGTGAACAGATCAGACTTTTCGCCACCCCAGTCCTTTGGAATATTTCCTTCGTGCGCGATTTCTGCGATGGAAACTTTTATTTCGTGTTCAGAGATTTGTTTCAAATCATTCAATTTGGGGGCTGACGTTTCCTGCTTGAAGACATCTGATACCCTGCTGAATTGATCGATCTGGGAAATGTGCAGTTCACCATACTGACGTCCATTCCAAGCGTCTGGGCCCGACGCCTCCAATCCCGTGTGGATATCACCGATCATGTACGGCCTAGCGATAATTTCTGCATCATCCGCATTCTCAACGTAACAAAAGCAGTACAAGCGAGTTCGTCCTGACAGCCTATGCCATGCGGAAGACGAAATGAGGTTGTCTGGGCTATACAGAATTCGCAGTCTCCGCTCATCTTCGAATTTTAACTTGTTATGCAGTTCCGCTATCGCGCCTCTTGGCAGTGGACCCCGACAATTGCTGTATTTCGACAGACCTTTGCCATAGAAGTCCTGGTAGACCGTGAATAGCTGGCCATTTTTCAACGGCTTATTGCTCAAGATAAGCTCACCGAGCGATGGAACGGGGTTGTTATGAAGCCAGCGTTCAAGCTCATGCTTGATGGCATTTCTGGCAATTCCAACGTCCGAGCCGATGTGCGCCCGCCCTGAATGCGAACTAGCTGTCGCCAAAAAGTCGCGGAGAGTATCTCTATCCATCAACTGACAAATGCGATCTGGATTGAGATACCAAGCAGTGAAGTCAATCGAATACTTCATTTTAATGCCCAACATGAAGTAGGCCTCCTAAATGACGCCTTACTTTACGTCGATTTTGACGTATAATCACGACGGGCTTATATCAACGTGTTGATAAATAGAGAGAGTTGTAAAATAACAACAACTCTGATCGGGTCCATCGCAGGCGTCGACCCGGCAGCGGTTCAAGTTGCCACAAGACCATTAAAGTAGAGGGGATTATGACTGTCAAGCCTAGGTTGCTCGACCAGGTTCGCGAAAAAATCCGGCTGAAACACTACAGCATTCGCACCGAGCAAGCCTATGTGGACTGGATCAAGCGCTACATCCTGTTCCACGGCAAGCGACACCCCCAAGAGATGGGCAAGCGGGAAGTCGAGCAATTCCTGTCCCACCTGGCTGTGGAACGCAATGTCGCCGCCCCCACCCAAAACCAGGCCTTGAGCGCCATCCTGTTCCTGTACAAGGAAGTGCTCGAGCAAGACATCGGTTGGCTGGACAACGTGGAACGGGCCAAACGTCCCGCCCGGTTGCCGGTCGTCCTCACCGCCACCGAGGTGCGCGCCGTGCTGGCCCATCTGGAAGGGCGCCACCGACTCATGGCCAACCTCCTGTATGGCGCTGGCTTGCGCTTGATGGAATGCGTCCGCTTGCGGGTGAAAGACCTCGATTTTGAATACCGGCAAATTACCGTGCGGGATGGCAAGGGCCAGAAAGACCGGCTGACCCTGCTGCCGGATTCCCTGGTGGGATCGCTCCAGACCCACTTGGCCGATGTCAAGATCCTGCACGAGCAGGATTTGCGGCAAGGCTTCGTGTTTACCTGCCGTTTGCCCTGGACCGCAAATATCCCAACGCCGGTCGGGAGTGGGGCTGGCAGTATGTATTCCCCGCTTCGCAGCGCTCTGTCGACCCCCGTTCCCACATCGAACGCCGCCATCACATCGACGAGCAAACCCTGCAGCGGGCCTTCAAAAACGCCGTGCGCGTCGCCAGCATCGCCAAGCCCGCCTCCTGCCATTCACTCCGCCACAGCTTCGCCACCCATCTGCTGATGTCGGGCTACGACATCCGCACCGTGCAGGAATTGCTGGGCCACAAGGACGTCAGCACCACCATGATCTACACTCACGTCCTCAATCGGGGCGGCAGGGGCGTGGTCAGCCCGCTCGATGCGAGTTGAAGCCATCCCACCCATGTCCGACGCTTTGCTGATCGCCGGAGTGGATGAGGTGGGGCGCGGTCCGCTGGCCGGTCCCGTCGTCGCCGCCGCCGTCATTCTCGACCCGACCCGCCCCATCGTGGGCCTGGCCGATTCCAAGCAACTCAGTCCAGCCCGCCGCGAACGACTGGTGGCGGAAATCCGCGCCAAGGCGCTGGGCTGGGCGCTGGGCCGCGCCGAAGTCGCCGAGATCGACCGGATCAACATCCTGCAAGCGTCGCTGCTGGCGATGCAACGGGCGGTGGCGGCTTTGCATATCGCTCCAGAAAAGGTACTGGTGGACGGCAACCGCTGTCCCCCATTGGCTTGCCCCTGCCAGGCCATCGTCAAGGGCGACGCCACCGTGCCGGCGATCGGCGCCGCCTCGATTCTGGCCAAGGTGGCGCGGGACGCCGAACTGCGCGAATTGCACGACCGCTATCCCCAGTACGATTTCGCCCGACACAAGGGCTATCCGACCGCCGCCCATCTCGACGCGCTGCGCCGTCACGGCCCCTGTCCCGAACACCGCCGCTCTTTCGCGCCGGTCGCCGCCGTTCTCGAGTCCGCCACTGGGGAACGACCGTGACTGCGCCCTTCGTCCACCTGCGCCTGCACACCGAATATTCTCTGGCCGACGGGCTGATCCGCATCAAGAGCCTGGTCAGGCAGGTCGCCGCCGCAGGCATGCCCGCCGTCGCGGTGACCGACGTGAGCAACCTGTTCGCGCTGATCAAGTTCTACAAGGCCGCGCTCGGGGCCGGGATCAAGCCCATCGTCGGCGTGGAGGCGTGGGTGCGGCGGGATGGCGAACCGGCGCGACTGGTGCTGCTGTGCCAGAACCTCGCCGGCTACCGCCACCTGACCCGGCTGGTCAGCCGTGGCTATCTCGAAGGCCAGCAGCGGGGCGTGCCGGTGATCGATTACGGCTGGCTGCGCGGCAACACCGACGGCCTGATCGCGCTGTCCGCCGGGCGCGAGGGCGAGTTGGGGCAGGCACTGCTGAACGACCGGCCCGACCAGGCCCGCGCCTGGCTGGCGGAATGGCGGGAACTGTTCCCGGAGCGCTTCTATCTGGAGGTGCAACGCACCGGCCGACCGCAAGAGGAGCAATATCTGGAAGCGGCCCTCGATCTGGCGGCGGCCACCGGGACGCCGGTGGTGGCGACCAACGAGGTGTGCTTTCTCCAGCGGGAGGATTTCGAAGCCCACGAGGCGCGGGTGTGCATCCACGAAGGCGCGACGCTGGACGACCCGCGCCGGCCACGCCGTTACAGCGACCAGCAGTATTTACGGACGCCGGTGGAAATGGCGGAACTGTTCGCCGATCTGCCGGAGGCGCTGGAAAACAGCGTCGAAATCGCCCGCCGCTGCAATCTGCGGCTGGATCTGGGGAAAAACGTGCTGCCGGATTTTCCGGTGCCGGAGGGGATGACCGCCGACGCCTATTTTTCCGCCCAGGCCCGCGCCGGACTGGAGCGGCGCTTGCCGAGGCTGTTCGATCCCGCCGCCCCCGATTTCGCCGAGCGCCGCCGACCCTACGACGAGCGGCTGGAAACCGAGTTGAAGGTCATCATCCAGATGGGTTTCCCCGGCTACTTCCTCATCGTCGCCGACTTTATCCAGTGGGCGCGCGAACACGGCGTGCCGGTCGGACCGGGGCGCGGCTCCGGCGCGGGTTCGCTGGTCGCCTACGCGCTCGGCATCACCGATCTGGACCCGCTGGCCTACGAACTGCTGTTCGAGCGCTTCCTCAATCCCGAACGGGTGTCGATGCCGGATTTCGACATCGATTTCTGCATGGAAGGCCGCGACCGGGTCATCGACTACGTCGCCCAACGCTACGGCCGCGACCGGGTTTCGCAGATCGCCACGCACGGCAGCATGGCGGCGAAGGCGGTGGTGCGCGACGTGGGCCGGGTGCTGGGCCATCCCTACGGCTTCGTCGACCGCATCGCCAAGCTGATTCCGTTCGAGCTGGGCATCACCCTGGACAAAGCCATCGAGCAGGAAGCGGAACTGCGCCGGCTGTACGAGAAGGACGAGGACGTGCGGGCGCTGATCGATCTGGCCCGCAAGCTGGAGGGGCTGGCGCGCAACGTCGGCAAGCACGCCGGCGGGGTGGTGATCGCGCCGACCAGTCTGACCGATTTTTCCCCGCTGTACTGCGAAGAGGGTGATCGGAACCTGGTCACGCAGTTCGACAAGGACGACGTGGAAGCGGCCGGGCTGGTGAAGTTCGATTTCCTGGGGTTGCGGACGCTGACCATCATCGACTGGGCGGTGCGGACCATCAACCAGCAGCGCGAGACGACGGGCGAGGAACCGCTGGATATCTCGGCCATCCCCCTGGACGACGCGCCGACCTTCGATCTGCTCAAGCGCTATCAGACCACCGCGGTGTTCCAGTTGGAATCCAGCGGCATGAAGGACCTGATCCGCCGCCTGCAACCGGACTGCTTCGAGGAGATCGTGGCGCTGGTGGCGCTGTTCCGGCCGGGACCGCTGCAATCGGGCATGGTCGACGACTTCATCGACCGCAAGCACGGCCGCGCCCGGATCGAATATCCCCACCCGTCGCTGGCGACCATTCTCAAACCCACCTATGGCGTCATTCTTTATCAGGAACAGGTGATGCAGATCGCCCAGGTGCTGGCGGGATATAGCCTGGGCGGGGCGGATTTGCTGAGGAGGGCGATGGGCAAGAAGGACGCCGAGAAGATGGCCAGGGAGCGGAATGGATTTGTGCAAGGCGCGACGAATCGCGGGGTCGATCCGGAAACTGCGTCTTATATATTCGATTTAATAGATAAATTTGCAGGGTACGGCTTCAACAAGAGCCACAGCGCCGCCTACGCGCTCATTTCCTACCAGACCGCCTGGCTGAAGGCGCACTACCCGGCGGCGTTCATGGCGGCGGTGCTGTCCTCGGACATGGACAAGACCGACAAGGTGGTGGTGTTCGTCGAGGAATGCCGCCGCATGGGTCTCAGGCTGGCGCCGCCGGCCATCAACGTCTCCGCTTACCATTTCACGGTGGGCGACGGTGGTGAGATTCTCTACGGCCTGGGGGCGATCAAGGGGGTGGGGGAGGGCGCCATCGAGGCGCTGGCGCAGGAACGGCAGTCGGGCGGGCCGTTTCGCGATCTGTTCGACCTGTGCCAGCGAGTCGACTTGCGCAAGCTCAACCGCCGGGTGCTGGAAGCGCTGGTCCGCTCCGGGGCGTTCGATCAACTCGGCCCCAACCGGGCGACGCTGATGGCGCAATTGCCGGAGGCGCTGCAACTGGCCGAGCAGCATTCCCGCAACGACGCCGCCGGGCAGAACGATCTGTTCGGACTGGCCGCCGCCGCCGAGAAGACGCCCGCCCGGCCGTTGCACATCGCCAAACTGCCGGAGTGGGACGAGGCGGAACGGCTGCGCGGCGAGAAGGAAACGCTGGGGATCTATCTGACCGGCCATCCCATCGGCCGGGTGGCGGCGGAACTGGCCGCGCTCAATACCACCCGCTTGCACGACCTGATCGAAAACGGCGGCGTCGCGCGCCGGGGCAACGACCGGTCGGTGCTGGTCGCCGGGCTGGTGGCGGGATTGCGCACCCGCAACGCCAATCGAGGCGGGCGGATCGCCTTCGTGACCCTGGACGACGGCAGCGGCCAGATGGAAATCCGTATTTTTCCGGAAGTATACGAGCGCTACCGGCAACTGATCGTCGAGGATGCCATTCTGCTGGCGCAGGGGACGCTGGGCTGGGACGAGTTCAACCAGACCACGCGGTTGAACGTCGAACGGGTACTGGATCTGGACGGAGCACGCGCCGAATACGCCCGCCGACTGGTCGTGAGGCTCGACGAGCGGCAGTGCGCGGCGGGGGTGTTGCGGCAATTGGCGAGCCTGTTGACCGAACATCGCACCGACGGTCGTTGCGCGGTGTGGGTGGAGTACGTCGGCGCCGGGGCTCGGGTGGAACTGGTGTTCGGTCCGAACTGGCGGGTCAAGCCCAGCGAGGCGTTGCTCAAGCAGTTGCGCGACCTGGCCGGCGCGGAGGCGGTGCAACTACGCTACGAGCAGCAGGCGAACGTGGAGCGCAATAGTTTGGGTTGAGAAGAACCAAACATCTTTTGCTTGCCAAAAGAGTCATTCCAGTCATGCCCATCTGGCATACTTTCTCTTTGACACATCAGGCTTGTATCGATTTTTCAATCATAACTTATCAGCCGAGACAGTTTTTCACTGGAATTTGTCAGTTGTTTCATTGCTAAGTCCAGTTCCGCAATGACTTTTCCCTCCTCGGAAGATAATTGCAATTCAGAAATCTTTTCCGCCATATTTTGGCGAGTATTTTCCAGTTCTTTAATAGTCAGCGCCAATTCGTCAGTCGTTTTCATCAATCTGTCAGCGATGACCCTGGCGATAAACAAATACAACATTGCATAGCAGGAGCCTTGATCATTCTGCGATAGGGTTTGTAAAAAGCTTGGCGAGAGTTCGAGACACCAGGTAGGCTCTTCAGCGTAAACCGAAGCGGATCGAGTTTCTTGACCCAGAAGGGATAATTCACCAAATATCTCCCCAACCCGATCCAATACTGCAACCGTAGTGTTGTTTTTCTCTACCCGCACTTTCCCTTTAAGCAAAACATACAAACGATCTCCCACCTGACCCTCTGATATAATTGTTTCTCCAGCCTCATAAACGGGCATGGTACTGGCAGTCAGGACCTGTTCGAGTGCTTCCCCATCGAAAGATTGTAGAACGGGAAGTTTCTTAAACTGGTCGATCAAACTGATGAGATCAGGACCGTCTTTATAGATTTGCATCGTATGGTACTCCGCAGGCGGGCGAGGGGAGCGAACGGTTACGACGAATCAATCCCAGAATGGCTTTGAGGTCGAATCGGGTCAGCGGCGGCGAACAATAATGATCGGCCGGGTTGACCGGACCGGCGGTATTGAAAAAGTGCATGGCGTGACTTCATTATGCGGCGCGGAACGAGGAGTTCCCGACGCGCGGTATCCGACCGCCGCGCGCCATGGGGGACGCCGCTACTGATCGTACCGCATCTTGACGTAGGAACCCGGCGCGTCCTCGATCGGCTTCAGCTTGCCGTCGCCCGGCACGCGGGCCGGCACCTGCGGGCCGGCGTTGGGTTGCAGCCAGGCCAGCCAGTCCGGCCACCAGGAACCGTCCTGCTTGACCGCGTCCTTGAACCAGTCGGCCGGATTGGGTGGGGTGTTGGGATTGAGCCAGAAGCCGTACTTGTCGGACGAGGCCGGATTGATGACCCCGGCGATGTGGCCGGACCCGCTCAGCACGAACTTCACCGGACCGCCGACCAGTTGGGTGCCGGCATAGGTCGAGGTCCATGGCGCGATGTGATCCTCATAGGCCGACAGGAAACAGACCGGGGTCTTGATCTTGCGCAGATCGATGGGCACGCCCGCCAGGGTAATGCCGCCCGGCTCGCGCAGCAGGTTCCTCTGATACATGTTGCGCACGTAGAAACTGTGCATGTCACGGGGCATCCGGGTGGAATCGGAATTCCAGTACAGCAGGTCGAAGGGGTAGGGATCCTTGCCCAGCAGGTAATTGTTGACCACGAAGTACCAGATCAGGTCGTTGGCGCGCAACATGCTGAACACGCCGGCCATCTGGCTGCCGTCCAGATAGCCCCGCTCGCCCATCTGCTTTTCCAACAGAGTGATCAGTTCCTCGTCGATGAAGACTTCCAACTCGCCCGGCTCGCTGAAATCGGTCATGCAGGCGAAACAGATGGCGCTCTTGACTCGCTTGTCCTTCCTGGCGGCCAGATAGGCCAGGGTGGTGAGCAGGATGGTGCCACCCAGGCAGTAGCCGGCGGCGTTGATTTCCCGCTCGCCGGTGGCCTGTTCGATGGCGTCCATTCCCTCCACGATGGACAGCATGTAATCCTCGAATTTTTTGTGCGCCAGTTGCTCGTCCGGGTTGATCCAGGAGGTCATGAACACCGTGAACCCCTGGTCCACCATCCACTTGACCATCGAGTTTTTGGGCCGCATGTCCATGATGTAGAACTTGTTGATCCAGGGCGAAACGAACAGGAACGGCCGCTGGCAGACGGTCGGCGTGCTGGGGTCGTACTGAATCAGTTGCATCAACTCGTTCTGGAAGATGACCTTGCCCGGCGTCACCGCGATGTTCTCGCCCGGCTTGAAGGCCTTGAGGTCGGTCATCTTGATCTGCAACTGGCCGCGACCCCGCTCCAGATCCTCCAGCATGTTTTGCAGGCCCTTGACCAGGTTGTCGCCGCTCGAATCGAGCGTGGCCTTGAGCACGGTGGGATTGGTGTGGACGAAGTTGGTCGGAGCCATCGCGTCCACGAACTGGCGGGTATAGAACTGCACCTTGCGGGCGGTCTTGTCGTCCAGACCCTCGACCTGGCGGACCAGGCCCTGCACGCTGTCGGCGGCCAGCAGATAGGACTGCTTGATGAAATCGAACACGGCGTTTTCCGCCCATTGTTCGTCCGCGAAGCGTTTGTCGCCGGGCGGCGGCTTGATGACCGGCTGGACTTCGTGCCCCAGCATCCGCTGGGAGGCGGATTGCCACAGGTCGAGATAGTTTTTCCGGAAACCGACTTGGGCCTCGATCAGTTTTTCAGGATTCTTCAACAGCTTGTCGAAGAATTCCTGAAACGATTTACCGATGATGGCGGGATCGAGGAGCGGAATCTGATCGTTGCGTTCCTGGCGTTTGAGATATTCCTGCAATACCCGCTGGCTTTGTTCGACGATCTTGGAGAAATTCTGGGCCAGTTTGTTGAGGTCGACGGCTTTGACGTCGGGTGACGGCGTGGTGGGGTCGGGCATGGAGGGACCTCCTCGGACGGTGGTTACCCCACTAATAATAGCCGAGGGCTCTCGTTGCCGCTGTCGGTGGGGGATTAGCCGCTAGCGGACGTATTTCGCGACCAAGTCCAGATAGCCGCGCCGGTCGTCCTGCTTGTTCCAGCAGTGGCTGGTATTGTTCCTCAAATGTCATGGGATGGTTCCAGTCATGGAATTACGCGTGGTTTCGTTGGATTCCCATCTGGCGGCGATGAAGGACGTTGCGACCGTCATGCCGCCAGTCCCCGCGGGCAGCTTACCCCCGTGCCCCCCAGACCACAGTAGCCTCCCGGGTTCTTGGCCAGATACTGCTGGTGATAGCCCTCGGCGTAGTAGAACGGTGGTGCGTCGGCAATTTCGGTGGTGATCCGACCGTGACCGGCGGCGGTCAGCGCTTGCTGATACGCGGCGCGGCTGGCCAGGGCGGCGGCGCGCTGGGCTTCATCATGGACGTAGATCGCCGAACGGTACTGGGTTCCGACATCGTTGCCTTGGCGCATGCCCTGAGTGGGATCGTGCGCTTCCCAGAAGATTTCGAGCAACTGCTCGTAGGTGATGGTAGCGGGATCGAATACGACCAGCACCACCTCGGCATGGCCGGTGCGACCACCGCATACCTCTTCGTAAGTCGGGTTGGGCGTGAAACCACCGGCGTAGCCGACCGCGGTGACATACACCCCGGACTGGGTCCAGAATTTTCGCTCCGCGCCCCAGAAACAGCCCAGCCCGAACAGCGCCCGTTCCATGCCGGCGGGAAAGGGTGGTTGCAGAGGGTGATCGTTGACGTAGTGTCGCGCCGGCACGGGCAGCGGCGTGGAACGGCCCGGCGGTGCATCCTCCGGGCGAGGCATCTGAACGGAACGGCGCAACCACGACATCGGTTCTTCTCCTCATTCAACTGGGCGATCAGCGGCTTTGACCGCTTCCAGAACGGCGCGGTTCGGGCGGCGATTCCGCCCGCGATTCCGGTGTGTGGAAGGTTCGCGCCTGGACCCGCCTATTCCCACCGAAACGTCCAGGCCCCGATCACCATGAAGCCCACCGTCATCGCGACCAACGCCAGCAGATGTCCTGATATGTCCGCCAAGCCAGCGCCATCGATCATGATTGCCCGTCCGGCATCGACGATGTGGGTCAGCGGCAGAATCCGCGCGAACGCTCGCAGCCAGGGATGCACGCCTTCCAGCGAGAACCAGACGCCCGATAGGAACATCATCGGCCAGCTCAACAGGTTCAGCAGGCCGCCGGCCAGTTCCTCGCTGGTGGTGCGGGCGGCGACCACCATTCCCAGACTGATCAAGCTGATGGCGCCGACCGTCAAGACCAGCAACAGGTTGAGGTAGGAGCCGAACATCGCGAAGCCGACGAACAGATCGGTGCCCGCATACACCAGCACGGTCGTCGCCAGCATCAGCCACAGCCGCGAAGCGATCTGCGCGGCCAGGAACTCCAGCGGGGTCAGCGGCGTGGCTTTCAGCCGTTTCAGCATCCCGCTCTTTCGGTAGCGCACGATGACGTAGCCGACGCCGAACAGACAACCGAACATCATGTTCATCGCCAGCACGCCCGGCAGCACCCAGTCCACATAGCGGATCGCGCGGCCGGTCACGGTCTGTTTGCTATAGACCGATGCCGCATCGGCGCCGCGCAGCATCCGTTCCAGCGCGTAACCCTTGGGCGATTCGTCGTTGATCCAGTAGCGGCGGTTGACGGGATCGAACAGCATGTCGAGCTGATGTCGTTCCACCTTGGTCAGGGCGGCGGCAGGATCGGTCACCGAAATAAACTGGATATGACGGGTTTGCAGAAACGCATTATCGCCAACGGCACCGTCGCCCAGCACGCCCACCTTGTACAGATCCAGCGCCGGCCCGGAAAAGGCGAAGGCGAATCCGGCAATGATGAAAACCGGAAAGACCAGACTCCAGGCCAGCGACGAGCGGTCGCGCAGGAATTCCCGGTTGCGGCAGACGAACACCGCCCAGAATCGGCCGAGATTCACGAGCGCAACTCCCGGCCGGTCAATTCCAGAAACAGATCCTCCAGGGTCCGCGGACGGATTTGCAACCGCGCCAGCGAAATGTTGCGCTCCAGCAGTTCCCGGATGGCCGCATTGACATCCTGAGTGAGGATTTCCACCGTGTCCCGGTCGCGCATCACGGTCTGCGACAGCGGCGGGGCGGGGTCGGGAAAGTCGGCCAGCGGCAGTTGCAGCACCACATCATCGAAATGCGCCGCCAGCAACTCGCGCGGCGTGCCCTGGGCGATGATCCGGCCGTGATCCATGATCGCGATCTCGTCGCACAGGTGATAGGCCTCCTCCATGTAATGGGTGGTCAGTAGGACGGTCTTGCCGCGCGCCTTGATGTGGTGGATCAGTTCCCAGAAATTGCGGCGGGCCTGCGGATCGAGGCCGGTGGTCGGTTCGTCGAGGAAAATCAGATCGGGATCGTTGACCAGGGCGATGGCCAATAACAGCCGTTGGCGCTGGCCGCCGGACAGCTTGCGGGTATCGCGGTCGAGGAATTCGCCCAGCGAGCAGGCTTCGACCAGGTCGGCCAGCGGCAAGGCACGGGGGTAGAAACTGCCGAACATCCGCAGGTTCTCGCGGCCGGTGATGAAATCCTGCAACGCCGTGGACTGAAACATGATGCCGACTTCCCGCCGGAACCGCGGTCCCAGGGGTTCTCCCCGGTAGCGGATGGTTCCGCTGGTGGGTTCTCGAACGCCCTCCAGCATCTCGACCGTGGTGGTCTTACCCGCGCCGTTGGGTCCGAGCAGGCCGAAACAGCAACCAGCCGGGATGGCGAGATCGATGCCGTTCACGGCGTTCACACCGTAAAAGTGTTTGACCAGGTGGTGGGTTTCCAGAAGAACGGTCATGAGAAGCCGGATTGGCAAGGGTAGGAAGGGTGGCCGGGCCAGGATCGCCGACCAAGAATAAAGGCGGGTTCCGCCGAGCGGTTCCCGCCTTGGGTCAAGCATCCGGCAATCCTGAATCTATCGCGCGGAATCCCTAATCCGCGCTGACCGGTTCCGTTTCGCTGTCATCGTCCTTGTCGGTGACGATCAATTTGGCCTCCGGCTCGCCGCTTTCGAAGACGTGAGCGCCGCTGGCGGTGGGCCGGCTGGGTATCCAGTCATGCCGCCGCTGCAGGTGATAGGCCAGGCCGGTGCCGGCGGGGATCAACCGGCCGACGATGACGTTCTCCTTCAGCCCGCGCAGGTCGTCGCGCAACCCCCGCACCGCCGCTTCGGTCAGCACCCGCGTGGTCTCCTGGAACGAGGCGGCGGAGATGAACGACTCGGTGGCCAGCGAGGCCTTGGTGATGCCGAGCAGGATCGGCTGCCAGTACGCCGGAGCCCGGTTTTCGGCCTGGGCCCGGTCGTTTTCCTCCAGCACCCGGGTGCGCTCGGCCTGTTCGCCCTTGATGAAGCTGGTATCGCCCGGATCGAGGATTTCGACCTTGCGCAGCATCTGGCGGATGATCACCTCGATGTGCTTGTCGTTGATCTTCACGCCCTGTACCCGGTACACGTCCTGGATTTCCTTGACCAGGTAGGCGGCCAGTTCCTGCACGCCGAGCAAGCGCAGGATGTCGTGCGGGTTGGGTTCGCCCTCGGCGATCATTTCGCCCTGTTCGACGTATTCGCCGTCGAACACGTTCACCTGCCGCCACTTGGGGATCAGTTCCTCGTACAGGATCTCGCCGCTCTTGTCGCGGATCACCAGCCGTTGCTTGCCCTTGGTTTCCTTGCCGAACTCGATGATGCCGGATTT
Source organism: Candidatus Competibacter sp. (assembly GCA_031732875.1). Lineage (GTDB taxonomy): Bacteria > Pseudomonadota > Gammaproteobacteria > Competibacterales > Competibacteraceae > JAVMKJ01. The sequence goes on from JAVMKL010000025.1 coordinate 15,785, forward strand.
TTCGGCCAGGATCGCCTGCTCCTTGGGTTTGCGCGCCTCGAACAGATCGGCCACCCGCGGCAGACCGCCGGTGATGTCGCGGGCCCTGGAGGACTCCTGCGGAATGCGGGCGATGATGTCGCCCACCGCCACCTGGGCGACATCGGCCAGGGCCGGATTGACGATCGCTCCCGGCGGCAGCGGGTATTGCGCCAGGGTGCTGGTACCGGGGATGAACAGATCGTTGCCGTATTCGTCCACCAGCCGCACCAGCGGTCGTTTGTCCTTGCCTTGGGCGCCGCGCTGCTTGGGATCCATCACCACCAGGCTGGATACGCCCAGCAACTCGTCGGTGTGCCGCTGCACGGTGATGCCTTCCTCGAATTCGGCGAAACGCACGAAGCCGGCCACCTCGGTGATGATCGGGTGCGCGTGCGGATCCCAACGGGCGATCACCTGCCCGGCTTCGACCAGACTACCGTCCTCAACCGACAGCACCGCGCCGTAAGGCACCTTGTAGCGCTCGCGTTCGCGACCCTGCTCGTCGACCATGATGATTTCGCCCGAGCGCGACACCGCCACCAGATGCTCGTCCCGGTTGCGCACGGTTTTCATCTTGCTCAGGCGCAGCATGCCTTTGGATTTGACCTTGACGTTGTCGGTCACTTTGGCCGAGGCCGCGCCGCCGATGTGGAAGGTGCGCATGGTCAATTGGGTACCGGGCTCGCCGATGGACTGGGCCGCGATGACGCCGACCGATTCGCCGCTGTTGACCCGATGACCGCGGGCCAGGTCGCGGCCGTAGCAGGCGGCGCAGACGCCAAAACGGGTCCGACAGGTGATGGCCGAGCGTACCAGCAGGCGGTCGATGCCCCATTCATCCAGTTGGGCCACCCAGTGCTCGTCGAGCAGGGTACCGGCGGGGATGGCGACGTCGTCGCCGCCTGGTCGGAGCACGTCCTGGGCCACCGTCCGGCCCAAGACACGGTCGCGCAACGGCTCCTTGACATCGCCTTCCTCGACCACCGGGGTCATCCAGACCCCTTCGCAGGCGCCGCAGTCCGGTTCGGTGACGACCAGATCCTGAGCCACGTCCACCAGCCGCCGGGTCAGATAACCGGAGTTGGCGGTCTTGAGGGCGGTGTCGGCCAAGCCCTTGCGGGCGCCGTGGGTGGAGATGAAGTATTCCAGCACGCTCAGGCCTTCGCGGAAATTGGCCTTGATCGGGGTCTCGATGATTTCGCCGGACGGCTTGGCCATCAGGCCGCGCATGCCGGCCAGTTGGCGGATCTGCGCCGCCGAACCGCGAGCGCCCGAATCGGCCATCATGAACACGGCGTTGAACGAAGGTTGTCTGATGGGTTGCCCATCGCGGTTGAGTACCGTCTCGGTGCCCAGGTTGTCCATCATGGCCTTGGCGACCTGGTCGTTGGTGCGCGACCAGATATCCACCACCTTGTTGTAGCGTTCGCCTTTAGTCACCAGCCCCGAGGTGTACTGGCTGTCGATCTCCTTGACCTCGTGCTCGGCTTTCTCCAGCAGGGCGTTTTTCTGGCCGGGAATCTTGAAGTCTTCGAACCCGATCGAGGCGCCGGAACGGGTGGCGTAGTAGAATCCGGTGTACATCAACTGGTCGGCGAAAATGACGGTATCCTTCAAACCCAACCGCCGGTAGCACTCGTTGATCAGCCGGGACACGGTCTTTTTGGTCAGCACCTGGTTGACCAGCATGAAGGGCAGTCCCTTGGGCAGGATATCGGACAGCAGCACCCGACCGACGGTGGTTCTGACCCGTTTCAGCACGGTATGGGCGTTGTTGTCCTCGCCGATCTCCTCCTGCGGCAGGCGCACCTCGACGCGGGCGTGCAGTTCCACCTGTCGGCTCTCGTAGGCGCGGTGCACTTCCTTGAGGTTGGCGAACACCATGCCTTCGCCGCGGGCGTTGATCCGCTCGCGGGTCAGGTAGTAGAGGCCGAGCACCACATCCTGCGAGGGCACGATGATCGGCTCGCCGTTGGCCGGGCTGAGGATGTTGTTGGTGGACATCATCAGCGCCCGGGCTTCCAACTGGGCCTCGATCGACAGCGGCACGTGCACCGCCATCTGGTCGCCGTCGAAGTCGGCGTTGAAGGCGGTGCAGACCAGCGGATGCAACTGGATGGCCTTGCCCTCGATCAGCACCGGTTCGAAGGCCTGGATGCCGAGCCGATGCAGGGTGGGAGCGCGGTTGAGCATCACCGGGTGCTCGCGGATCACTTCCTCGAGGATGTCCCACACCGCCGGTTCCTCGCGCTCGACCATCTTCTTGGCCGCCTTGATGGTGGTGGACATGCTCCGGAATTGCAGCTTGCTGAAGATGAACGGCTTGAACAGTTCCAGCGCCATTTTCTTGGGCAGCCCGCACTGGTGCAGGCGCAGGGTGGGGCCGACCACGATCACCGATCGGCCGGAATAGTCCACCCGCTTGCCCAGCAGGTTCTGGCGGAACCGGCCCTGTTTGCCCTTGATCATATCGGCCAGCGACTTCAGCGGTCGCTTGTTGCTGCCGGTGATGGCCCGCCCGCGCCGGCCGTTGTCCAGCAGCGAGTCCACCGACTCCTGCAGCATCCGCTTCTCGTTGCGGACGATGATGTCCGGCGCGTTCAGTTCCAGGAGTCGCTTGAGCCGGTTGTTGCGGTTGATCACCCGCCGGTAGAGGTCGTTGAGGTCGGAGGTGGCGAAGCGGCCGCCGTCCAGCGGTACCAGCGGCCGCAGGTCGGGCGGCAGCACCGGCAGCACGACCAGCACCATCCACTCCGGCTTGTTGCCGGAATTCAGGAACGACTCCACCAGCTTCAGCCGTTTGGATAACCGCTTGAGCTTGGTTTCGGAACTGCACTCGAGTATTTCCTGGCGCAACTGGACCACCAATTGCTTCAGGTCGAGGCCATGCAACAGTTCGCGGACCGCTTCGGCGCCCATCCGCGCGTCGAATTCGTCGCCGTATTGTTCGACCGCATCCAGGTAGGCCTCGTCGGTCAGCATTTGCCCGCGCTCCAAGGGGGTCATGCCCGGGTCGATGACGACGTAGGATTCGAAGTACAGCACCCGCTCGATGTCGCGCAGGGTCATGTCCAGCAGAAGGCCGATGCGCGAGGGCAACGACTTCAGAAACCAGATGTGCGCCACCGGCGAGGCCAATTCGATGTGGCCCATCCGCTCGCGCCGCACCTTGGCCAAGGTCACCTCCACCCCGCACTTCTCGCACACCACGCCCCGGTGCTTGAGTCGCTTGTACTTGCCGCACAGGCACTCGTAGTCCTTGGTCGGACCGAAGATCTTGGCGCAGAACAATCCATCGCGCTCCGGCTTGAAGGTCCGGTAGTTGATGGTTTCGGGCTTTTTCACTTCGCCGCGGCTCCAGGAGCGGATCATCTCCGGCGAGGCCAGCCCGATGCGGATGGCGTCGAAATCCTCGATCTCGTCGAACGTCTTGAACGGGTTCAGCAGGTCTTTCATCATCTCTCACCCATGGAATTGCGTTGTCCCGCCGCGGCGGGCGGGGGGGCGCATCGGCCTCATTCGCCGCGCGCCGGCGGCGCCATGTCGTTTTCCAGATCGATGTTGATGCCCAGCGAACGGATCTCCTTGACCAGCACGTTGAACGATTCGGGCATGCCGGCTTCCATGCGATGGTTGCCGTCCACGATGTTCTTGTAGACCTTGGTGCGGCCGTTCACATCGTCCGATTTCACCGTCAGCATTTCCTGCAAGGTATAGGAAGCGCCGTAGGCTTCCAGCGCCCACACTTCCATCTCGCCGAAACGCTGGCCGCCGAATTGCGCCTTGCCGCCCAAAGGCTGCTGCGTCACCAGGCTGTATGGACCGGTGGAGCGGGCGTGCATCTTGTCGTCCACCAGGTGGTTCAGCTTGAGCATGTACATGTAGCCGACCGTTACCGGCCGGTCGAACGACTCGCCGGTTCGGCCGTCGAACAGGGTGCTCTGGCCGCTTTCCGGCAGATCCGCCAGCCGCAGCAATTCCCGCAGTTCCTCCTCGGTGGCGCCATCGAAGACGGGGGTGGCGATCGGCACGCCGCCGCGAAGGTTGCGGCACAGCGCCAGCAGTTCGTCGTCGCCAAGTTGGCTCAAATCGACTTTTTTCCCACCGACCTCGTTGTAGAGGCGATCCAGAAACGAGCGCAAGTCCGCGATTTGCGCCTGCGCGTCCAGCAGTCGGCCGAGCTTGAGGCCCAGTCCCTTGGCGGCCCAGCCCAGATGGGTTTCCAGCACCTGACCCACGTTCATCCGCGAGGGTACGCCCAAGGGGTTCAGCACGATGTCGACCGGCGTGCCGTCGTCCAGATAGGGCATGTCTTCTTGCGGTACGATCATCGACACCACGCCCTTGTTGCCGTGGCGTCCGGCCATCTTGTCGCCAGGCTGAACGCGACGCTTGACCGCCAGGTAGACCTTGACCATCTTGAGCACGCCGGGCGCGAGATCGTCGCCCTGGATCAACTTGCGGCGCTTTTCGTCATATTTATTTTTAAAATCATCATTCTGCTGCTTGATTTGTCTGGCGGTTTTTTCGAGTTGCTCGTTGAGTTCGTCGGCCTGCATGCGAATTTCGAACCAGTCCCCGCGCGGCAGGTCGCGCAAGAACCCGGCGGTTACGATATCGCCGCTCCGCAAACCGTTGGGACCGCCGTGGGCCGGGTTGCCGGCCAGCATGCGATCCAGGCGCTGGTAGAGGTCGTCCTCCAGGATACGCTGCTGGTCGTTGAGATCCTTCCGGATGCGCTTCAGTTCGGCTTCCTCGATCTGCCGGGCGCGCGAGTCCTTTTCCACGCCGTCGCGGGTGAACACCCGCACGTCGATGACCGTGCCGTCCATGCCGGAGGGTACCCGCAGCGAGGTGTCCTTCACGTCGGAGGCTTTCTCGCCGAAGATCGCCCGCAGCAGTTTTTCCTCCGGGGTCAGTTGGGTTTCGCCCTTGGGCGTGACCTTGCCGACCAGGATGTCGCCGGCCTTGACCTCGGCGCCGATGAAGACGATGCCGGCCTCGTCCAGCCGCGCCAGCGCGCTTTCACCGACGTTGGGGATGTCGGCGGTAATCTCCTCCGGTCCCAGCTTGGTATCGCGGGCGACGCAGGACAATTCCTCGATGTGGATGGTGGTGAAGCGGTCTTCCTGCACCACTCGCTCGGAAATCAGGATCGAGTCCTCGAAGTTGTAGCCGTTCCATGGCATGAACGCGACCAGCAGGTTCTGGCCCAGGGCCAGTTCGCCCATGTCGGTGGATGGCCCGTCGGCCAGCACGTCGCCGCGCGTCACCGTGTCGCCGACCTGGACCAGCGGCCGCTGATTGATGCACGTGTTCTGGTTGGAGCGGGTGTACTTGGTCAGGTTGTAGATGTCGACGCCCGGTTCGCCGGCTTCGGTTTCCGCGTCGTGGATCCGGACCACGATGCGACCGGCGTCGACCGAGTCGACGAAGCCACCCCGGCGGGCCACCACGCACACCCCGGAATCGCGGGCCACGATCCGCTCCATGCCGGTGCCGACCAGCGGTTTCTCGGCGCGCAGGGTGGGGACCGCCTGGCGCTGCATGTTCGAGCCCATCAGGGCGCGGTTGGCGTCGTCGTGCTCCAGGAACGGGATCAGCGCCGCCGCGACCGAGACGATCTGCTTGGGCGACACGTCCATGTATTGCACCCGATCCGGCGTAGCCAGGGTGAACTCGTTCAGATGGCGGCAGGACACCAGTTCGTCGTTCAGTCGACCGTCGGCATCCAGCGCGGCGTTGGCTTGGGCGATGACGTACTGGCCTTCCTCGATGGCCGACAGGTAGTCGATCCGGTCGGTAACGCAACCGTTTTCGACCGGCCGGTACGGAGTTTCCAGGAAACCGTAGGAATTGGTACGGGCGTAGACCGCCAGTGAATTGATCAGGCCGATGTTCGGACCTTCCGGCGTTTCGATCGGGCAGACCCGGCCGTAATGGGTGGCGTGCACGTCGCGCACCTCGAAGCCGGCGCGCTCGCGGGTCAGGCCGCCCGGACCCAAAGCCGAGACCCGGCGCTTGTGGGTCACCTCGGACAGCGGGTTGTTCTGATCCATGAACTGCGACAACTGCGAGGAGCCGAAGAATTCCTTGATGGCGGCCGCCACCGGTTTGGCGTTGATCAGGTCCTGCGGGGTCAGACCTTCGGATTCGGCCAGGCTCAGCCGTTCCTTGACCGCGCGTTCGACTCGCACCAGGCCGATCCGGAACACGTTCTCGGTCATCTCGCCGACGCAGCGGATGCGGCGGTTGCCGAGATGATCGATATCATCGACCTGACCGTTGCCGTTGCGGATGTCGACCAGCACCTTGAGCACGGCCAGGATATCCTCCATCGACAGCACGCCGGGCGGGTGCTCCTTGACCGGCACGCCCGGAATCGGCGTCCGGCGGTAACCGACCCGGCTGTCGAATTTCATGCGGCCGACATCGGACAGATCGTAGCGTTCGGCCGAGAAGAACAGGTCGTGCAGCAGGCGCTGAGCGGCGTCCCGGGTCGGCGGTTCGCCGGGGCGCATCATCCGGTAGATTTCCACCTGAGCGTCCCATTGGGTGCGGGTGGGGTCGGCACGCAGGCTGTTGGAAAGGTATGGGCCGCGATTGACCTCGTTGATATACAGCGTCTGAAATTCGGCGATGCCGCTGGCTTGAATCTTGTCCAGCTTGTCCAGCGTCAGTTCGTCGTTGGCCTGGGCCAGCAATTCGCCGGTCTGAGGATCGGATAGATCGTGGGCCAGGATTTTGCCGACCAGGTATTCGCGCGGGACCCGCAGGCTCCGCACGCCGGCCTTGGCCAGGTCGCGGACGTGCTTGGCCTTGACCCGCTCGCCCGCCCTCAGCACGACCCGGTCGTCGATGAGAATGTCGAAACTGGCTGTTTCGCCCTGCAGGCGTTCGGGTACCAGGTCCAGGCTGAACTGCTCGCCCTCCGTCCGGATCGTATTGGTCTCGAAGAAGATGTCGAGGATCCGTTCGTTGACGCCGCGGGCATGGGGATCGTTGGGGTTGGGCTCGTCGAACAGCGCCCGCAGCAGAATCGTGACCGGCAACTTGCGGCGGCGGTCGATGCGCGCGTACACGATGTCCTTGACGTCGAATTCGAAATCCAGCCACGACCCGCGATAGGGGATGACTCGGGCCGAGAACAACAGTTTGCCGGAGGAGTGGGTCTTGCCCTTGTCGTGGTCGAAGAAGACGCCGGGCGAGCGGTGCAGCTGCGAGACGATCACCCGCTCGGTGCCGTTGATGATGAAGGTGCCATTGTCGGTCATCAGCGGCAGTTCGCCCAGATAGACCTCGTTTTCCTTGATGTCCTTGACCTTGTGAGTGCCGGCCTCGGCGTCCTTGTCCATCAGCACCAGCCGCAGTCGCACCCGCAACGGCGCGGCATAGGTCAGCCCGCGCAATTGACATTCGCGGACGTCGAAGCCCGGCTCGCCCAGCCGATAACTGACGTACTCCAGCCGCGCGTTGCCCGAATAGCTGACGATCGGGAACACCGAACGAAAGGCGGCGTGCAATCCCGCTTCCCGGCGTTCTCCCGGCGGCACCTCGGCTTGCAGGAACTCGCGATACGAATCCAGTTGTATCGCCAGCAGGTAGGGCACCTCGAGAATGCTGGGGCGCTTGCCGAAGTCTTTACGAATGCGTCTCTTTTCAGTAAAAGTATAGGCCATCGGGATTCCTCTCACGGGAGTACCAGCCAAGGGCGGGAGCCGCCCGATTCCATCATCGGTTCCGAGCCGCGATCCCGCGGGCCGGAACGCGTTTCGCCCGCCGGTCTTGGCGGGGTGGATTGAAACCCTGACACACGCAAACGGGAACAGACTGGCGAGCCGCGGCCGCCAGCCGTTCCCCTCGGAGTCCGTTCGAGCCGGACGATATCGCGCAACGAGATCCCACCAATGACGGGATCGCCGCGCTTACTTGATTTCGACCTTGGCGCCGGCTTCTTCCAGCTTCTTCTTGACGTCCTCGGCCTCGGCCTTGGGAATGCCTTCCTTGATGGTGGAGGGCACGCCTTCCACCGCATCCTTGGCTTCCTTCAGCCCCAGACCGGTCAGAGCGCGCACCACCTTGATCACCTCGACCTTCTTCTCGCCGAAGCTGGTCATCACCACGTCGAATTCGGTCTTCTCCTCGACCGGCGCGGCGGCGGTGGCGGCGGCCGGGGCCGCCGCCACGGCGGCGGCGGCGGTGACGCCAAACTTTTCTTCCATCGCGGAAATCAGCTCCACGATTTCCATCACGGTCATGCCGGCGATGGTGTCCAGAATATCTTCTTTCGAAACGGCCATTGTGGATTTACTCCTGGTAATAAGGTTCATTCAATCAATCAGGCTGTTTGTCGCCGGGATGGATCAGGCGGCTTCCTTCTGCTGACGGATCGCCTCGATCGTGCGTACCAGCTTGCCCGGAATTTCGTTGAGGGTCCGCGCGAACTTGTCGAGCGGAGCCCGCAGGCAGGCCATGAGCAGACTGATCGCTTCATCGCGAGTCGGCAGGCTGGCCAGGCGATCCAGTTCGTTGGCCGGATACGCCTGTCCGCCGACCGCCAGCGCCTTGACGACCAGTTTCTCGTTGGCTTTTTCCTTCAGAAATTCCTTGAACAACCGCGCGGCCGCGCCTGGGTCCTCTTGGGAGAACGCCAGAATCAGCGGTCCCACCAGACTGGGTTGGAGGCACTCGAACCCGGTTCCCCGCACGGCGCGCCGCGCCAGGGTGTTCTTGACGACGCGCAGGTAAACGCCGGTTTCCCGCGCCTTCACGCGCAGAGCCGTGAGCTGAGCCACGCTCAGCCCGCGGTACTCGGCGGCAACCGCGGAGTGCGCGCTGGCAGCCACTTTGGCGACTTCGGCCACCACAGCCTGTTTTTCCGCCAGATTGAGACTCATTGCATGTCCTCGTGGGTTTTCCTCCACAGCGTGGAGAAGGGTACGGCGGCCTTACCAGGAACGATCCGGAAGGGCCTTGCCGTCTGCGCGGGTTGCGCCGGCCGATGGCCGGAACCGATTAAGCCCGAGGGCGCCCGCGGTCTTTGACGCTGACCGGTAACTCCGGCCGGCCCAAAGTTCTTCGTTCATTCCCGGCTCGACGCCGGGAATGCTTGAGTTCGGGGTTCAGAACGATAGCGTGGCCTGATCCACGGCCAGGCCCGGGCCCATGGTGGTGGACACGGTGACCCGGCGGATGTAAACACCCTTGGAGGTCGAGGGCTTGGCCTTCTGCAGGTCGTGCAGCAAGGCCTGGAGATTTTCCCGCAACTGGTTGGGAGCAAAATCCACCTTACCGATGGTGCAGTGGATGATGCCGCTCTTGTCGGTACGGTAACGGACCTGACCGGCCTTGGCGTTGCGGATCGCGCCCGCCACGTCGGGGGTCACGGTACCGACCTTGGGATTGGGCATCAGGCCGCGTGGGCCGAGAATCTTGCCGAGCTGGCCGACTACCCGCATCGCGTCGGGAGAAGCGATGACCACGTCGAAGTCAAGATTGCCGGCCTTGACCGATTCGGCCAGATCCTCGAAACCGACCACGTCGGCCCCCGCGGTCCGGGCGGCGTCGGCGTTGGCGCCCTGGGCAAACACCGCGACCCGCACGGTTTTGCCGGTGCCGTTGGGCAGCACCGTGGCGCCGCGCACGACCTGATCGGATTTGCGGGGATCCACGCCCAGATTGACGGCGACATCCACCGATTCCCGGAATTTGATGGTCGAGAGTTCCTTCAGCAGGTTGAGCGCATCCTCGACGGGATAGAACTTGCCCGGGGTCAGCTTGGCACGGATTGCTTGCAGGCGTTTGGAAAGCTTGGCCATGACTCACACCCCCTCGACGTTGAGGCCCATGGAACGGGCGCTGCCGGCGATGGTCCGTACCGCCGCGTCGAGATCGGCGGCGGTCAGGTCCGGCATCTTGGCTCTGGCCACGTCTTCCAGTTGGTCGCGGGTGACGGTGCCGATCTTCTTGGTGTTGGGGTTGGGGCTGCCCTTGTCGAGACCCAGCGCCTTCCTCAGCAGCACCGAGGCCGGCGGAGTTTTCATGATGAAGGTGAAGCTGCGGTCGCTATAGACCGTGATGACCACCGGAATCGGCAAACCGGGTTCCAGATGCTGGGTCTGGGCGTTGAAGGTCTTGCAGAACTCCATGATGTTCACCCCGTGCTGGCCCAGCGCCGGGCCGACGGGGGGGCTGGGATTGGCCTTGGCGGCCGCAACCTGCAATTTGACGTATGCCGTGACTTTTTTTGCCATCGTTGCTCCTGTCGGGTACGAGCGCCTTGCGGCTCCCCGGATGGGCCGCCCGACGGTCGGGCGGCTGAAGAGGCGACCGGCGGGCGCCGGTCAGCGGGAAACTTTTTCGACCTGACTGAATTCCAGTTCGACCGGGGTGGTGCGGCCGAAGATCATCACGCCCACCCGTAGCCGGCTCTTTTCATAGTTGACTTCCTCGACCACGCCCTCGAAGTCGTTGAACGGACCGTCGGTGACGCGCACCATTTCGCCCGGTTCGTACAGAACCTTGGGCTTGGGTTTGTCGACGCCGTCCTGAACCCGCTGCAGGATCGCTTGGGCTTCCTTCTCGGAGATGGGCGCCGGCTTGTCGCTGGTGCCGCCAATAAAGCCGAGCACTTTGGGAACGCTGCGGACCAAGTGCCAGGTATCATTGTCCATCTCCATCTGCACCAGCACGTAGCCCGGGAAGAATTTGCGGTCGCTCTTGCGCTTCTGACCGTCGCGCATTTCCACGACTTCCTCGGTAGGAACGAGAACCTGGCCGAACCGGTCCTTGATGCCATCGCGATTGATCCGTTCCAGCAACGAGCGCTTGACGTGCTGCTCGAAGCCGGAATAGGCCTGCACCACATACCACCGCATCGCCATGTCGCCGCTCCGTTACCCGGTGACCAACCGAACCAGCCAGAACAGCAGCACGTCCAGCAGCCACAGCAGCAGGCCCATGATCACGACCATGGCGATCACGATCAGCGTGGTTTGCGTGGATTCGGCGCGCGTGGGCCAGACGACCTTGCGCAGTTCGGCGCGGGCGCCGCGCATGAATTCCAGGGTTTCGGCGCCCGGTTCGGTTTTCAGGGCGATGGCCACTGCGGCGCCGGCCGCCGCCAGCAGGCCGATAACCCTTACCAGCAGCGAGTGCTGCGCGAAGACATAGAAGGCCGTCAGCGCGCCCAGGACGATGGCACCCGCGGCCAGCAACTTAAGGATATCGGCGCGGTTGGGAGCTTGCGTTTCGGACTTGGTCGAATTCATGCGGATTTCGGCTTCGCGCATCCCAACGGTTTCCCGCCCGCCGGGAGCGGCGAACGGGTCCGGGATATGCCATGAGTGAGATGGCAGGCCAGGAGGGTCTCGAACCCCCAACCTGCGGTTTTGGAGACCGCTGCTCTGCCAATTGAGCTACTGGCCTGTAACTACAGAGAGTGGAACCACGATCGGAGGTTCCACCCGGTTGCCTTACAGATGATCACTCGATGATCTTGGCGACGACGCCGGCGCCGACGGTGCGACCGCCCTCGCGGATGGCGAAGCGCAGACCCTCGTCCATGGCGATCGGCGCGATCAGGCTCACCACCATCCGCACGTTGTCTCCCGGCATCACCATCTCCACGCCCTCGGGCAGGTCGACCGAGCCGGTGACGTCGGTGGTGCGAAAGTAAAACTGCGGCCGGTAGCCCTTGAAAAACGGGGTGTGCCGCCCGCCTTCTTCCTTGCTCAGCACGTAGACTTCGGCTTCGAAGTTGGTGTGCGGGGTGATGGTGTTGGGCTTGGCCAGCACCTGGCCCCGCTCCACGTCTTCCCGCTTGGTGCCGCGCAGCAGCACGCCGACGTTGTCGCCCGCTTCGCCCTGGTCCAGCAGCTTGCGGAACATCTCCACCCCGGTGCAGACGGTCTTGACCGTCGGCCGGATGCCGACGATCGCCACTTCCTCGCCCACCTTGACCTTGCCTCGCTCGATCCGCCCGGTCACCACCGTGCCGCGCCCGGAGATCGAGAACACGTCTTCGATCGGCATCAGAAACGGTTTGTCCACTTCGCGCTGCGGTTGCGGGATGTGGGCGTCCATCGCGTCCACCAGCTTGTGGATCGAGGGTTCGCCCAGCTCGCCTTGATCCCCTTCCAGCGCCTTGAGCGCCGAGCCGGTGATGATCGGCAGGTCGTCGCCGGGAAAGTCGTAGCTGCTCAGCAGCTCGCGCACTTCCATCTCGACCAGCTCCAGCAGTTCGGCGTCGTCCACCATGTCGGCTTTGTTCAGGTACACCACGATGTAGGGCACCCCCACCTGCCGCGCCAGCAGAATGTGCTCCCGCGTCTGCGGCATCGGTCCGTCGGCCGCCGATACCACCAGCACGGCGCCGTCCATCTGCGCGGCGCCGGTGATCATGTTCTTGATGTAGTCGGCGTGCCCGGGACAGTCGACGTGGGCGTAGTGCCGCTTCGGCGACTGGTATTCCACGTGCGCGGTGGCGATCGTGATCCCCCGCGCCTTCTCTTCCGGCGCCGAGTCAATCTGGTCGTAGGCCTTGAACTCCCCGCCAAACTTGGCCGCCATCACCCGCGTGATCGCCGCCGTCAGCGTCGTCTTCCCATGGTCCACGTGACCAATCGTCCCCACGTTCACGTGCGGCTTGCTGCGCTCAAACTTTTCTTTGGACACCGTACTCACTCCATCCGATTCAAATCTTCAGCAAAGGCTTCAGGATGCTTTCTTGATGACCGCCTCCGCGATAGTGGCGGGGGCTTCGTTATACTTGGCGAATTCCATGGAATAGGTCGCGCGGCCCTGGGTGGCCGAGCGCAGGTCGGTGGCGTAACCAAACATCTCGGCCAGCGGCACCTCGGCGCGAATGACCTTGCCCGACGGCGAATCGTCCATGCCCTGCAGCATGCCGCGCCGGCGGTTGAGATCGCCCATCACGTCGCCCATGTATTCCTCGGGCGTGACCACCTCGACCTTCATGATCGGTTCCAGCAGCAGGGCACCCGCCTTGAGGGCACCGTCCTTGAACCCGATCGAGCCGGCGATCTTGAACGCCATTTCGCTGGAGTCCACTTCGTGGTAGGAACCGTCGAAAATCGTGACCTTGACGTCCACCACCGGATAGCCGGCCAGCACGCCCTTCTCCATCTGTTCCTGCACGCCCTTGTCCACCGCCGGCACGTATTCCCGGGGCACCACGCCGCCGACGATGCCGTTGACGAATTCGTAACCCGCGCCCGGTTCCCGCGGCTCCAACCGCAGCCAGACGTGGCCGTACTGGCCACGCCCGCCGGACTGACGCACGAACTTGCCTTCCTGCTCCACCATCTTGCGGATGGTCTCGCGGTAGGCGACGCGCGGCCTGCCGACGTTGGCGTCCACCTTGAACTCGCGCTTCAGGCGGTCGACGATGATTTCCAGGTGAAGTTCGCCCATGCCGGAGATGATGGTCTGGCCCGACTCCTGGTCGGTATGGACGCGGAACGAGGGATCTTCCTGCGCCAGCTTGCTCAGCGCGATGCCCATCTTTTCCTGATCGGCCTTGGTCTTGGGCTCGACCGCCACCGAAATCACCGGCTCGGGGAATTCCATCCGCTCCAGGGTGATGACGCTCCCGGAATCGCACAAGGTGTCGCCGGTCGTGACATCCTTCAGTCCGACGCAGGCGGCGATGTCGCCGGCGCGGATTTCCTTGATTTCCTCGCGACTGTTGGCGTGCATCTGCACCAGCCGGCCGATGCGCTCGCGCCGGCTCTTGATCGGGTTGTAGACCGTGTCGCCGGAGTTGACCACGCCGGAGTAGCAACGAATGAAGGTCAGGGTACCGACGAAGGGGTCGGTGGCGATTTTGAACGCCAGCGCGGCGAACGGCGCATCGTCGTCGGCCCGCCGTTCGGCCTCGCTTTCGGCGGCGTCGTCCAGCACGCCCCTGACCGGCGGTTTGTCGATCGGCGACGGCAGGTAGCGGACGACCGCATCCAGCATCGCCTGCACGCCCTTGTTCTTGAAAGCCGAGCCGCACAGCGCCAGCACGATCTCGCCCTTGAGGGTGCGAGCGCGCAGTCCCGAGTTGATTTCATCCTCGCTGAGGGTGTGGCCTTCCAGGTACTTTTCCATCAGTTCGTCGGAGGCCTCGGCGGCGGCCTCGACCATCTTCTCGCGCCAGGCCTCGCAGTCTTCCCGCAGGTCGGCGGGGATGTCGGCGTACTCGAACTTCATGCCGAGACTGTCCTCGTCCCAGCAGACGGCCTGCATCTTGACCAGGTCGACGACACCCTTGAACCTGTCCTCGGCGCCGATGGGCAACTGAATCGGCACCGGATTGGCGCCCAAACGGCTTTGGATCTGTTGCACCACCCGCAGGAAATCGGCGCCGGCACGATCCATCTTGTTGACGAAGGCCAGCCGCGGCACACCGTATTTGTTGGCCTGCCGCCAGACCGTTTCGGACTGCGGCTCCACCCCGCCCACGGCGCAGAACACCGCGCAGGCTCCATCCAGCACCCGCAGCGAACGCTCGACCTCGATGGTGAAGTCCACGTGGCCGGGCGTGTCGATGATGTTGACGCGGTGCTCGTCGAACTGGCCGGCCATGCCATCCCAGAAGCAGGTAGTCGCGGCCGAGGTGATCGTAATGCCGCGCTCCTGCTCCTGCACCATCCAGTCCATGGTGGCGGCGCCATCGTGCACCTCGCCCAGCTTGTGGGAGACGCCCGTGTAGAACAGGATACGCTCGGTCACGGTCGTCTTGCCGGCATCGATGTGGGCCATGATGCCGAGGTTGCGATAGCGCTCGATGGGGGTTTTACGAGCCACGGCTCAGTCCTCGAAACTTACCAGCGATAATGGGCGAACGCCTTGTTGGCCTCCGCCATGCGATGCACGTCCTCGCGCTTCTTGACGGCGGCGCCACGGCTTTCGGCGGCGTCCAGCAGTTCGCCGGCCAGACGGCGGGCCATGGATTTCTCCCCGCGTTTGCGGGACGCATCGATGATCCAGCGCATGGCCAGGGTATTCCGGCGCACCGAGCGCACTTCCACCGGCACCTGATAGGTGGCGCCGCCGACCCGGCGGGACTTCACCTCGACCACCGGGCGGACGTTGTCCAGCGCCTGCTCCAGCAGACCCATCGGGTTTTCCTTACCCTTCTCGGCCATGGCGTCGAGCGCGCCGTAAACGATCTTTTCAGCCACGGACTTCTTGCCGCGTTCCATGACCATGTTGACAAACTTGGCCAACATCTCGCTCCCATACTTGGGATCGGGGAGAGGGACGCGCTTGGGGACTTCTCTTCTTCTCGGCATAACCGCCTCAATCTCGATGTGCTAACGCGAAACTCAGGACTTGGGCCGCTTGGCGCCGTACTTGGAACGTCCCTGGCGGCGCTTGGTGACGCCGGAGGTGTCCAGACTGCCGCGAACGGTGTGGTAGCGCACGCCGGGCAGGTCCTTGACGCGGCCGCCGCGGATCAGCACCACCGAGTGTTCCTGCAAATTGTGGCCTTCACCGCCGATGTAGCTGGTCACTTCCTGGCCGTTGGTCAGGCGCACGCGCGCCACCTTGCGGAGGGCGGAATTGGGCTTCTTGGGCGTCGTGGTATAGACGCGGGTGCACACGCCGCGCTTCTGCGGGCAGCTTTCGAGCGCCGGCACGTTGCTTTTGGCTTTTTTGCTGACGCGCGGCCTGCGCACCAGCTGGTTGATTGTGGCCATTGCCCTCTACTCCTGGAGCTTTGAAATTCGGTCAACCCGGCAGCGGGCCTGCGCTGGTCGGACATCCGGGCCTGCAAAGACGCGGAACTATAGGCAGGCAAGTCACTTATGTCAAGTTCGGTCCTTGCTCGTCATCCGGCCCTTCCCGGGCGCATCAGCGTGATCGTTGCCGGTCTGGTGGGTTACGGCGCGCGGAACGCCCGGTGGTGACCTCGGCTTGGGTAGGGGGCGCGCCTAACCCACCCTACGGCGGACATAACCTTTCAGGCCAAAATGAGAATTGCCCGCGCATCGAATTGCGCGCGGCAAGCGATTCCCCGCTCTGATAAAATAACGTCGTGGCATTCCCGCGCCTTAAAGGCGCTTTCGTCCAGGCGTTCAAACCATCCGCCCAACCCCGCGGCCACGATTTCAGATTTCACGCAACCGAGCGGCAACAATGCAAGCCATGGAAATCCCGGGTTACACCATCGAACGCGAGCTGGGTAAAGGCGGCATGGCCACCGTTTATCTTGCCATTCAGGATCGACTGGCCCGTCAGGTTGCATTGAAAGTCATGAACCCCGCAATGGATACGGATAATAACTTCACCGAGCGGTTCATCAAGGAGGGGCGGATTATCGATCAGCTTCGACACCCACAAATCATTCCCTTATTCGAGTTCAACTATTACAAGCATTATTACTATTTTTCCATGGAGTTCATGCCCGGAGGGACGCTCCATCAACAGATTCAACAAGGACTCACTCCGGAACGCGCCGTAACCATCACCAAGCTGATCGCCGAAGCGCTCGCCTATGCCCACCGGTGCGGCGTCATCCACCGGGATCTCAAGCCACAGAACATTCTATTTCGCCAGGACGGTACTCCGGTGCTCAGCGATTTCGGCATCGCCAAGGTCATGGATGCCGATGCCACCAACCTGACCGCGCTGGGAATGGTGATCGGCAGCCTGCAATACATGAGCCCGGAGCAGGCCCTCGGTGACACGCTCGATCCACGTTCCGATCTATACAGCCTCGGCGTCATGTTTTACGAGATGCTCACCGGGCGAATTCCGTATCAGGCGGGCGATATTTACAGTCTTTCCCTGATGCAGAACACCCGACCCATCCCGGAATTACCGCCGGAGCTTGGCCGGTTTCAACCGATTTTGAACAAGCTGCTGACCAGGAATCGAAACGGCCGTTTCGAGAGCGCCGAACGACTGATTCAGGCCATCGAACCGATCGATGGCGGTCAATTTTTTCGACCATCGAGCCGCAACGCGGCGCCGATCATTGCTTCCGCCCTACCCAAACCCGAGACGCGGGCCGATGCGCCCGTCCGCGCGACATGGCGATTGGTGCTGGGCGGTTTCTTGCTGGCGGTGGCAACGGGGATCGCCGTCGGCGGCTATTTCGCGGTTTTCCACCCCTCTTCGCGACCCGGTCCCGAGACCGGCATCGGACCGGCGCAGCCATCGCGCGACATCGCGTCACCACCACCGAACGAGATCCAGCGGCAACAGGCCAGGGAACTGCTGGCCCAGGCCCGCGCCCGCCAGCAGCATGGCGCCTTCGACGACAGCCTCGATCTGATCGAACAAGGGCTGCGGCTGGTACCCGGACAAGCCGATTTGCTGGCGTTGCGCGATCAGGTCAAAATCCAGGCGGACAACCGGAATCGCATCGCGGGCCTGCTGCGGGATTGCGCGACGCGATTTCCCCTGGATCGTTTGACGGAGACCCAGGGGGAAGCGGCGATGACCTGTTATGGCCCGATCCTCAAGCTCGATCCCGCCAACGTCGAAGCGCGGGCCTCGCTCGACCGGATTTCCAACCAATACGCCGAGTGGGCCAACTCCGCCCTCTTGCGGGGTGATCCCACCACGGCGGAAGACTATCTGGCGCGGTTGAGCCTGCTCAAGCCCGATCACCCCCGGCTCCCCAGCCTGCGCCAGAATCTCCGGGCCAAGCGCGACCAACAGCGCCGGGAAGAGGAAGCCGCCCGCCGGCAGGCCACCACCGAAACCAAACCGCCGCGCGAGGAGGAGCCGGCGCGTCGAACCGCCGCCGAAACCAAACGCAAGCCCGCCATGGCGGAGACCGGCATCAATAAAAATCGCCGCTGTGGCGATATCCTGAGTCGTATCACACTGGGCGAGCCGGTTTCGAACGAAGACCGGGCGTTCATTACGAAGGAGTGCAGATGATGAGCAAAACCATTTTTCGCAATACGGCAGGACCCGGACGCTCCCTGGCGGTCTTGGCCCTCGTTACGGTTCTCGGCGCATGCGCCACCTCCTCCGAAACCCCGTCTCCCGCCCCAGCCGCGCAGCCCGTCCCTTTGCCTTTCGACGAAGCGGTTCTCAAGGCGGCGAACGACCTGTTTGCCAAGGCTCAATTATCACCGGCGGAGCCGGCTTCCCCGGTCAAGCACGCGCTGGTCATCGATCCCCTGGTCGACGGGATGACCGGAAACCAGTCAGCCGCCACCTTATCGATGCAATCCCGACTCGAGCAGTTGGCGCGGGAAAAATATCCACAATTCGACGTACAACCCTTTTCGGCGGCCAATATCGAACAATCGCCACTCGTACTCGTCGGAACCTTCACGCCCGTTAACAAGGACGGCAAGACCGAGGGAACCCGGGAAGCCTATCGCATCTGTCTGGCGCTGGCCGATCTCAAATCGGGCAAGATCGTCGGCAAGGGCACCGCCCGCGCGCGGATACAAGGTGTCGATGCGACACCCACGCGCTTCTTCCAGGACAGCCCGGCATGGACCAAGGACCCCGCCACCGAGGGCTATATCAAAACGTGTCAGGGAACCAAGCCGGGGGACCCGATCAACCCGGTGTACGCCGACCGAATCAAGACCGCGGCGCTGATCGGCGAAGCCATCGACTATTACAACGCGGGTCGGTACCAGCAGGCGCTCGACCGGTATACGGCGGCGCTGAACACACCCGCGGGCGATCAGTTGCGCACGTACAACGGCATCTATCTGACTAACTGGAAGCTCGGCCGCCGCGACGCGGCCACCCAATCCTTCGGCAAGATCGTGGACTACGGTCTTGCCAACAAGAATTTGGGGGTCAAATTCCTGTTCAAGCCCGGCTCGACGGCGTTCCTGCCCAATGCCCAGGTCTCCGGACCCTATCCGCTTTGGCTGAGGCAGATCGCGACGCACGCCGCCAACAGCAATGCCTGCCTCGAAATCGCCGGGCACACCAGTTCCACCGGGCCCGAGCCCATCAACGAACGGCTCTCGCTGCGGCGGGCCGAATACATCAGGCAACGGCTGGACTCCCAGGCTCCGGCACTCGGCAAGCGCACCATCGCCACCGGCAAGGGTTCCAGCGAGAACCTGGTGGGCACGGGGAAGGACGACGTCACCGATGCCCTCGACCGCCGGGTCGACTTCCAGGTCATCGATTGCGCCCTTCCGAGCGCCCCGACGAGATCCTGAGCGCCGGTCGAGGAATCCCTTTCTCCGGGTTTTGATGAAATCCCCCGCCGAAACCTACTTCGCCGCCTTGGCCGAGATTCGCGCCACCGGCGGCGGCGTCAAGGAAACCTCCTACTACCCGGCGCTGATCGCCCTGCTGAACGCGGTCGGGGAAACCCTCAAGCCGCGCGTGCTGGCGGTGTCGCAGTTGAAAAATACCGGAGCCGGCAGCCCGGATGCCGGTCTGTTCGCCGTCAGTCAATGCTCGAAAGGCACGACCGATCCGCTGCCAGGGCAGTTGCCGGAACGCGGTGCGGTCGAAATCAAGAGCGTGGCGGAAGACGGCTGGCTGACGGTTGGTGGCACGCAGATCAGCAAATATTGGGAGAAATACCGGCTGGTGCTGGTGACGAATTATCGGGATTTTCTGCTGGTCGGCGAGGATCGCGCCGGCCAGTCGGCAGTGCTGGAGACGTTTCGCTTAGCGGACTCGGCCGACGAATTCTGGGCCAAACTGGTGCAACCGCGCGCGTTCGCCCAGGCGCGCGGCGAACGGCTGCTGGAATATCTGAAGCGGGTATTGCTGTGCGCCGCGCCGCTGAACAATCCCCGCGACGTGGCCTGGTTTCTGGCGTCGTATGCCCGCGACGCGCGGGCGCGGCTGGAAGAGAAGCCGGATTTGCCGGCGCTGGCGGCGTTGCGCGGGGCGCTGGAAAACGCGCTGGGCCTGCATTTCGAGGCCGAGGACGGCGAGCACTTCTTCCGCTCCACGCTGATTCAAACCTTGTTCTATGGGGTGTTCTCGGCCTGGGTGCTGTGGCATCGGGAAATTGCCCTTCGCTCCCCTCGCCCTCCGGGAGAGGGGCTGGGGGTGAGGGTCGAAGGGAGCGAGCGGTTCGACTGGAAGCTGGCGAGCTGGACGCTGCGGGTGCCGATGATCCGCGCTCTGTTCGAGCAGTTGTCGCAGCCTTCGAGGCTGTTGCCGCTGGGCTTGACCGAGGTGCTGGATTGGGTCAACGGGGTGTTGAACCGGGTGGATCGGGCGGCGTTCTTCGGCCAATTCGCCGCCGCCGGCGCGGTGCAATATTTCTACGAACCGTTCCTGCACGCGTTCGATCCGGAACTGCGCAAACAACTGGGGGTGTGGTACACGCCGCCGGAAATCGTCCGCTACATGGTGGCCCGGGTGGACGCGGTGTTGCGCGAGGAACTCGGCATCGCCGATGGTCTGGCCGATCCGCAAGTCTTCATTCTCGATCCCTGTTGCGGGACCGGCGCGTATCTGATCGAGGTATTGCACCACATCAAGGCGCGATTGGACGAGCAGGGTTTGGGCGACCTGGCCGGCGCCATGTTGAAACAGGCGGCGTTGGAGCGAGTGTTCGGCTTCGAGTTGCTGCCGGCGCCGTATGTGGTGGCGCACCTGCAATTGGGGTTGCTGCTGCATCAGTGGGGCGCGACGCTGCAACTGGATGCGACCACCGGCCAGACGGAGCGGCTCGGCGTGTACCTGACCAACGCGCTGACCGGCTGGCAACCGCCGGACGAGGACGGCAAGAAGCGCATGGCGCAACTGGCGCTCAATTTCCCGGAATTGATGGCCGAGAACAGCGCAGCGCGGCTGGTGAAGCAGGAACGGCGGATTCTGGTGATTCTGGGCAATCCGCCGTACAACGGTTTCGCCGGGGTGGCGGTGGACGAGGAGCAGGAATTGACCCGCGCCTACCGCCAGACGCGCCGCGCGCCACCGCCGCAAGGTCAGGGCTTGAACGATCTGTACGTGCGGTTTTACCGGATGGCCGAACGGCACATCGTCGAACACAGCGGGCGCGGGGTGATTTGCTTCATCTCGAATTATTCGTGGCTGGATGGTTTGTCGTTCACCGGGATGCGGGAACGGTATCTGGAGAAGTTCGACCGGATTTGGATTGATAACCTGCACGGTGATCGGATCATCTCGGAATATGCACCGGACGGGCGAACTAGCGAAACCGTGTTCGCGATGACCGGGAGCTCGGCCGGGATTAAAGTTGGCACTCAAATCAGCTTACTGGTACGAAATTCGTCGGAACAACCGATTATTTATTACCGCGACCTTCAGGAGTCCCGCGCCGAAGAACGTCGAAAAACCTTATTAGCCAGTCTCGATAACAGCGATTTTAATTCTCTTTATGCTGAGCTGAAGCCTATTGCAGAAATTGGCCTGCCATTCAAACCGAAAATTGTCAAAGCGGATTATCTGTCGTGGCCGCTCTTGCCCAACTTGCTCCCATCCTCCTTCCCCGGCGTGAAAACCAGCCGTGACGATGCCTTGGTGGACATCGACCACGTGGCGCTGGAACAGCGGATGCGGCGATATTTTGATCCGAACGTCAGCGATGAGGAAATGCGCCGAATTGCGCCAAGTTTAATGGAAAAAACCAGCAGCTTTGATCCAAATGAAACTCGTGCAACGCTACAAAAACGCCAATTTCGGCCTGAAAATATAATCCGCTATGCTTATCGGCCTTTTGATGTTCGTTGGCTCTACTGGGAATCCGAAACCAAGTTGCTGGATCGGAATCGGAGCGAATATTTACCGCAAGTTATTGAAGAAAATATTTGGATAGCTGCCGCTCAAAAACAACGGCGTGATTTCGATCCACCCTTCACGACTAAATGGCTCGGTTCGCTGCATTTGATTGAAAGAGGCGCTAATCTTTTTCCACTTTACATCAAGCCATTCCATTATCGCAGCGAATATCAACCCAATCTCAGCAACGTCGCAACCGACTACGTAGCCCGCCTCGACGCCGACGCGCCAGTTTTATTCCATCACATCGTCGCCGTGTTGCACGCCCCCGCTTATCGCGCCGACAACGCCGGGGCACTGAAACAGGATTGGCCGCGCATTCCGCTGCCCGCAACGCGAGAACGGCTACTGCCCTCCGCCGAACTGGGCCGGCAAATCACCGCCCTGCTGGATACCGAAACTCCGCTGCCTGGCGTCACCCAAGGCAAACCGCGCCCGGAGTTGACCAACATCGCCTTGCTGACCGTGATGGGTTCCGCTCCCCTCACGCCGGAACATTTGAAACTGACCGCCGGCTGGGGCCATGCCGGCAAGGGCGGCGTCACCATGCCCGGCAAAGGCCGTGTGGAAAGTCGCCCGTTCACGGCGCAGGAACAACCCGCGCTGGGCGGCGAAACGCTGGACGTGTATCTCAACGCCGACTGCTACTGGAAAAACGTGCCGCGCTCCGTGTGGGAATACACCCTCGGTGGCTATCAGGTTCTGAAAAAATGGCTGTCGTACCGGGAACTGGAATTGCTGGGCCGACCGCTGTCGGCCGATGAAGCGCTGGAATTTACCTGGATGGTCCGCCGGATTGCGGCGCTGATCCTGCTGCGTCCGCTGTTGGACGAAAACTACCGGCGGTGCGTCGATGAGTGCGCCAAATGGCTGCAAGACTGACGGGAGAATCTCATATGGTCGCCAATCCCGCCCATCGCCTGCTGAATTTTGAAGACTATCTCACTTACGACGACAATACCGACAACCGTTACGAATTGGTGGATGGAGCACTGGTTGCCATGACACCCCCGCTGATTTCCCATCTCGACATCGCCAAATTCATCGAGCGTTGCTTCGATCAGGAAATTCAACGTCTGAATTTACCGTGGTGCTGTTATCGGGAAGCGGGGCTTCGGGTGGGTATCCGCAAATCAAGAATCATGGATGTTTGCGTGATCGAAAAAGAATACGTTGATGTTCTACGGGCCTCAGGGTCGGTGGCTGTGTTCGAAAATCCACCAAAACTGATCGTCGAGATCGTCAGCCCTGAATCCATCCGCCGCGACTACCGCTACAAGCGCTCCGAATACGCCGCCGTCGAAGTACCGGAATACTGGATCGTCGATCCGCTCGAACAAAAGGCTACGGTTTTATCGCTAGAGGATGGCTTATACGAAGACCGGGAATTCACTGGTTCACAGAAAATCATTTCGCGAATTTTCCCTGAACTGGAACTAACGGCCGAGACGATTTTGCACTCTCAATAAACTCCTGTCCATTACGCACAAGCCTCCCTCCCCCCTTGCGCCGTCCACTATACATATCTATAATATCATGATTTTATTGGTAATAAAAACAAGAAACCCCCTCCCCCTCGTTATTTTCGAAAAGCGCGCGGATGAAGATGCATGAAGTCGCGATCCGACTCTTCGTGCATCGCCACAACTTGGAATGCGCCAACATTACTTGACTACCCGAGCGCGATCCTCGGCTCCACCCACAACCGATCCCGCAAACCCGACGAGCGCCTCAACCGCCGTTCGACCGCCGCCGCGAATACTTCCGGCGTCCCGTAAAAACTCGCCCGCCGCTTCGCCCGCGTCAGCGCCGTGTAAATCAACTCCCGGCTCAACACCGGCGACGGTTCGTTCGGCGTCGCCACCAGCACCCGGTCGAACTCCGAACCCTGGCTCTTATGCACCGTCATCGCGTAGACGGTCTCGTGCTCCGGCAGGCGGGCCGGCGCGAAACTCCGCAGCGCGCCGTCGTTGCCCAGGAAAAACACCTTCATCCGCTCCGGCTCCTCCGGATCCGGCAAGGTAATACCGATATCGCCGTTGAACAATCGCAGGTTGTAGTCGTTGCGGACGATCATCACCGGCCGGCCCGGATACCAGGTCCGATGGGTATCGATCAGGCCCCGGCCGTGCAACACCTCCTCGCACAACCGGTTCAACGCCTCCACCCCGAACGGCCCCTTGCGCACCGCGACCAGCACCCGGAACCGGTTGAACCCCTCGAATATCGCCGCCGGTTCGGCGCCCTCCCGCACCGCCTCCAGATAGGGCGCGAAGCCGGCGGCGACCGGTTCCGCCAACCGCCCGGGCAACCCGGCGGGATCGGCCAGCGGGCGCCAGTCGATATCCTCATGCCCCCCATCCCCGAGCAGCGCCGCCGCCGCCGTGGCCTTGCCTTCGTTCACCGCCCGCGCCAGCGCGCCGATGCCGCTGGCGGCGCCGAATCGGTAGCTGTGCCGCAGCAGCACGATGGCATCGCTCAGCGGCGAGGAGGCCACCCGACCGCGCGGCAGCGCCTCGCCGGTCAGCGCGGCCAGCCGCTCGCGGAAATCCGGCGAGAATCGCCCGGCCCCGGCGCATATCTCGCCCAGCACCGCCCCCGCCTCCACCGAAGCCAGTTGATCCTTGTCGCCCAGCAGGATCAGTCGCGCCCCGGCCGGCAGCGCGTCCACGGTCTTGGCCAGCAGGGCCAGTCCGACCATCGACACCTCATCCACCACCAGCACGTCCAGCGGCAGCGGGTTGTCGCGGTGGTGGCGGAAATACACCGAATCCGGCCGGCCGCCGAGCAGGCGGTGCAGGGTGGACGCCTCCTCGGGGATTTGCGCCAATCGTCCCGCTTCCAGTTCCAGCGCGGGCTTGGCGGCGCGGATCGATTCCTGCAGGCGGGCGGCGGCCTTGCCGGTGGGAGCGGCCAGCGCGATGCGCGGCGGTCGGTCGCCGGTCTGCCCGGTCAACAGCGCCAAAATCCGCAACACGGTGCTGGTCTTACCGGTGCCGGGACCGCCGGAGATCACGCAGACCCGCTTGAGCGCCGCCACCGCCGCCGCGACCTTCTGCCAGTCCGGCCCGCTCAGTTGCGGATGGCGCGGAAACAGTCGGTCGAGATCGGCCCGCAGTCGCGCCTCGTCCACCGCTTCCGGCACCGCCCCGGCCCGCCGCAGCAGATCGTCGGCCAGCCGCTGCTCGTATCGCCAATAGCGGTACAGATACAGCCGGCCGCGCCGGTCGAGAATCAGGGGCTGGCGCTCGCCCGGCCGGCCCACCACCGGACTGGCGCGCAAAGCGTCGAGCCAGTCGCCGATGGGCGGCGCAATGAGAGGGGTCTCGGCGGTAGCGGCGTTCCAGCGCCGCGCCCACTGGCGCAGGTTGACGCAGATGTCGCCCTGGCCGGTGGCATGGCTGGCCAGCGCCGCCGCCAGTTCCAGAAACCTCGCCCCCGGCCCCTCTCCCGCGGGGAGAGGGGAAATTTCGCCGGCCAGCCGGGTCATGAACCGGGCGAAATGCAGGTCCAGATCGGTCAGTAGCCCCCGGTCATGCAGAACCGGCAGCGCCGCGCTCGCCTTCGTCATTTCGCTTTCGCTCATACCGCCACGGTCCCCGTCGCCATCAGTTCATCCAGCGCCGCGACCAGTTCCGGCGCGGGGCGGTCGCGGAAGACGCCGCGCTCCGGTCCCAGCGCCGGGTCCATGCCGCGCAAGAACAGGTAGTAAACCCCGCCGAAATGCCGCTCGTAGTCGTAATCCGGCACCCGCAGTCGCAGGTAACGATGCAGCGCCACGGTGTAGATCAGATATTGCAGCACGTAGGACTCGCGGGCCATCGCCTCGTCCAGCAACTCGCGCCGATAGGCCGCCGGTTCGGGTCCGAGCCAGTTGGACTTGTAATCGACCAGGTAAAACCGGCCGCCGGCCTCGAACACCAGGTCGATAAAGCCCCTCATGTAGCCGCGCAAGGGGCTGAATTCCAGGTTTTCGATCATCTCCCGGAACGGACCCACGGCGTAACCATGCCGCTCCAGCACCCGCCGCAGCCCATCGGCGCGCAGGTTGCCGAGCGGGTAGGTGAATTCCAGCTCGTTGAGCCGCCGGTCCGGGGCGACCAGCGCCAGCCGCAACCCCCTCTCGTCCAGCGGGGTCGCCAACACCCGCTCGATCAGATCCGCCACCACCGGCGTCCATTCCACCGCATCCAGCCCGTGCCCCGTCAGAGTCCGGTTCACCAAGGCTTCCAGCCGTTCCCGGTCGCCCTGGGTGAAATCCAGCCGTTCGAACATCGCGTGCAGGCAGGTTCCGGCGCGGGCGCCGCGCGGAAACGCGAAGATGCCCCGGACGGGAACGGCGGCGACCTCCGATCCGCTTTCACCGCCGGGAACGGCGGCGGTCATGTCGTAATCGGGGGCCTCGACCGACTGGCCGGTGGTCAGGGCGGTGAAGCTGCCGATCCGCCAGGATTCGGACAGAGATCCGGTGAAAACACGCGCCTGCAACTCTGGTTCCACCCTCTCGGGCGGCCGGTAGCGCTGGCCCGGCTCCCGCGGCAAGGGCGCGATGGCGACGGCGTCGCCCGCCGCCGCGAACGCGGTTTGCAGATCGCCGCGAATCGCCGCCGCTTCCATCTTCCCGAACCGCTCCTGGGTGGCCTGGAGCCAGTCCTTGCCGGACTCCTTGACCGTCGGGCGATGCAGCAGCCAGGCGGGCGGCGCGCTGCCGGCGTCCTTGATCTTGCCCCAGACCAGGTAGCAGCGCTGCTCGGCGCGAGTCAGGGCCACGTAGAACAGTCGCAGGTTCTCGGCCATTTCCTCGCGGCGGGCGTGTTGTCGGGCATCGCTCTCTTCATCCGCACCGACGGCGAGAATGGTGCGGGCCGGATCGACGGGATCGTGATATAGCAGGGTCGTATTGTTCTTCTCATCGGCGCGCAACCGGCCATCCCACAGGAACGGGCAGAACACCACCGGATATTCCAGCCCCTTGCTTTTGTGAACGGTGACGATCCGCACCAGATTCTCGTCGCTTTCCAGGCGCAATTGCTGTTCCTCGTCCTTGTTGGCCGGCGCGCGGCGGCGGTCGCCGAACCACTTCAGCAGCGCCGCCATGCCGGGACGCGTGCGGCTGGCGACGTGCAGCAGTTCGGCCAGATGCAATAGATTGGTCAGCCGCCGTTCGCCGTCGCGGAAGGTCAGCAACCGTTGCGGCACGCCCTCTTCGACCAGCCAGGCGCGGAAGAAGTGCATGAAGCCGTGCTCCCGCCACAATTGCCGGTAATCCTGGAATTTCTCCAGCCACCGCGCCCACGCCTGCTCTTCCTCGCGCAACCGGTACAGATCCTCGCCGCTCGACCCGAACAGATCCGAGGCCAGGACCGTTCGCACCCGGCCTTCGTCGCCCGGCTCCACCACCGCGGCCAGCAACCATTCCAGTTGTTGCGCCTCATCCGCGGCGAACACGCTGTCGTCGGCGTGCTGGACGCTCGGCACGCCCAATCGGAGCAACTGGTTGCGGATCAGCCGCCCCTGCCAGTGGCTGCGCACCAGTACGGCGATATCGCCGCCGGCCAGCGGCCGATCGCCGATGCGGGCCCGATCACGCGCGCCCAGATTCAGCAACCGGGCGATTTCGGCGGCGGTCGCCCGCGCGGCCTGTTCGCTGGCCGCGCCCTTGCCCGCTGGCTGGCCATCGTCCGATTCCAGCAGCCAGACCTGCAGGGGCGGTTCCAGCCGTCCCTGAATTGTCAGCGGTTCGTGCCGCTTCCGTCCGGACGGAATCGCAGCGTGATAGGGAATGCTATCGAACAGGAACGGCTGTTCCCCGACCGTGCCGAACACGGCGTTCAAGGCCGCCAGCAGGCGTGGATCGGAACGCCAGTTCACATCGAGGGTGTAATGGCGGGGGGTATCGCGGCGGGCGGTCAGATAGGCGAAGATATCCGCGCCCCGGAAGCTGTAGATGGCCTGCTTGGGATCGCCGACCAGGAACACCGGCCGGTCGGTGCCGGCGTAGATGCGCTGGAAAATGGCGTACTGCACCGGGTCGGTGTCCTGGAATTCGTCGATCAGGGCGGCGGAGTACCGGCGATGCAGGGTTCCGATCAGCGTCGCGCCCTGCCGGGGATCGCGCAGGGCGTCGTGCAGGTCGAGCAGCAGATCGTCGTAGGACTGCAGCTGTTGCCGCCGCTTGCGGATCGCCAGTTCGGTATTGCAATAGGCCAGCAGCTTGACCGGAATCTGGTGCCGGCAGTAATCGACCAGCGCTTCGCGGGCGGTTCGCAGGGACTCGCAGGCGTCGAAGAAGGAATGCCGGGGTGCTTCCTGATCCTTCCTGCGCGAGTCTTTCAGCGTGGAAGTGGTGAATTGGTCGAATTTTCCGAACACCTCAAGCCGGGGCGCCTCCGCCGTCAGATACGCCTCCATGGCCTCCAGCCAGCCGGGGATATGTTTCAAGCCGTATTTCTGCCGGTTGAGGCCGGGCGCCTTCAGCAGCAATTCCTCGATCCCGGCGCGATCCCGCAACCAAAGGTCGCGGGCCTGCCGGAACGCCGCGACGAACGCCTGTTCCAGCGCCGCGCCATCGACCTCCCCGCCCGGAGCGACCATTTGCAGATACGGCTTGCCCAGATGGCGTTCGATCTGATCGAGCAGCTTCTCGGGGCTATATTTATCGTCCAGGAAATATTGAACCACCACCGGCGAGGCGGGGTAAAACTCCCGCCGCCAGAAATCGTCGACGATTTCCTGCAAGAGATCGTGGGTATCGGCCATCAGTTCGGTCTCGAACGACAGGCCGCTTTCGAAGGCGTTGTCGCCGAGCACCCGCTTGCAGAAACCGTGGATGGTGAAGATGGCCGCCTCGTCGAAACCGCGCACGGCGTTGGTCAACCGGCGGATGGCGATCTCCCGGTCCGCCATCAGGTCCAGCAGCCGCGTGGCGAGTTCGTCGTCCTCGGCGGCGCGACCGCTCAGGAAGGCGAGGCGGATTTGCCCCAGCCGGTCGCGGATGCGGTCGCGCAATTCCTTGGTGGCGGCGTTGGTGTAGGTGACCACCAGGATGCGGTTGACCGGAATCGCGGCCTCGACCACCAGCCGCAGATAAAGCGCGGTGATGGTGTAGGTCTTGCCGGTCCCGGCGCTGGCTTCGATCAGGTTGAAGCCGGTCAAGGGGGTATACAGGGGGTCGAGGCGTTCCATCATGATTTCTCCTTTTCGCTCCGTTCACCGTTTGTCCCCGCCGAACCCCACCGCTCGACACCAATCCGGCCATTTTGGTCAAGGGGGGAGATCCGCCGCTTGCGGGACCGCGCCGGTCACCGATGCCGCGAGGCCGAGAGCGATCGCGCCCGGAACCCACGGCGCGTGCCGAAAGATCAGGGTCGGATGATCGCCGGGTAGCCGCTTGCTCCCCCGGCCTGCTTGCGGAGGAAGGGTTGGAGACCGCTCGTTTCCGTCCACGGTGATCGCCACTTCTTTCATTCTGCCACACGATGATTGTCCAAGCGATTTCTCGAACAAGGTGCTATCGAACCAGACTGGATCTCCCCCTTCGAACGAGGGGGTGAGAGAGGGTCGAGGGAGGCAAGGAAGCCAGAATGGTTATAATTTAGCAGTACAAAAAGTCGCTCGAAGGTAACAATCGACCCAATTGATGCGGACCCGGCAAGGACGAGATGCTACAGATGATCGCGGGCAAGGCGGGTTTTACGCAACCGTTCGTCACGGTGGGAAATGGAAAACCACCCCGAAATCGAGGCTCCCCATGCAATTTCCCTACGGCATCGCCGACTTCGAGAAGATTCGCCGACAAGGCTATTTCTACCAGGACCGCACCGACCGGATTCGCGCGCTGGAAAGCGTGGGCGAGCAACTCCTGTTGCTGCGCCCGCGCCGCTTCGGCAAGAGCCTGTGGCTGTCCACCCTGGAAAACTACTACGCCCTCGACCGGGCCGAGCAATTCGAGGCGCTGTTCGGCGACCTGGCCATCGGGCGCGCGCCGACCGAACGGCGCAACCGGTATTTCGTCCTGCGCTGGAACTTTTCCGAGGTGGCGGCCACCGGGAGCGCCGACCAGATCGGCCAGGCGCTCCACCGCCATCTCAACGCCTGCGCGGACGGCTTCAGCCGGCGCTACGCCGCCTGGCTGCCCGAGCCGATCGCGCCGATTCCCGGCGACGGCGTGGCCACCCTGCGCCACTTGACCGCCGCCGTGGCCGCCACCGGCCACAAGCTCTACCTGCTGATCGACGAATACGACAACTTCGCCAACGAACTGATGCCGCGCGGCCAGCGCGCCCTCGACGAGGATCACTACCGCGCCCTGATTCACGGCGAGGGGCTGCTGAAAACCGTGTTCAAGGCGGTCAAGAGCGCGGCGGAAGAAGGGGGGCTGGACCGGGTGTTCATCACCGGCGTCTCGCCGGTGGTGCTGGCCGACCTGTCCAGCGGCTACAACGTCGCCAAGGACATCAGCCGTTGGCCGCAGTGTCTGGATTTGTGCGGCTTTACCGGCGATGAAGTGCGCCAGGCGCTCGATGCGGTGGCCGACGCCCGGTCGCTCCCCAGCGCGACGCGCGAGGAGGCGTTCGACACGATCCAGCGTTTCTACAACGGATACCGCTTCGACGAAGCCCAGCCGACGCCGGTTTACAACCCGACCCTCGTGCTGTACTTCCTCGACCATCTATACCAGAACGGCCGTTTTCCCGAGAACCTGCTGGACGCCAACCTGGCGATGGATCGCAACCGGATCGAGTACGTCGCCAGCCTGCCGCACGGCGACAGCGCGATCGCCGCCGCTCTCGACGACGCCGCGCCGCTGACCGTCCCGCAACTGGCCGACCGCTTCGGCGTCAAGGACATGCTGGAGGCGGTCAAGGATCAGGCGTTCATGGCCTCGCTGCTGTACTACCTCGGGGCCTTGACTCAGGCCGGGCGGAACGAGTTCGGCGAACTGCAACTGGTAATCCCCAACCTGGCGATCCGCAAACTCTACGTCGAACAAATCCGCGACGCGCTGCTCGGCGCCTACGACGCCCAGCAAACCCGACGGCAAGCCGCCCAGCATTTTTATCGCACCGGCGACCTGGGGCCGCTCGCGCAGTTCGTCGAAACCCGCTACTTCCCGGTGTTCGACAACCGCGACTTGCGCTGGAGCAACGAACTGGTGGTCAAGACGGCGTTTCTGGTGACGCTGTTCGCGGACGCCTTCTACATCATGGACTCGGAAGCGGCGGTCGGGCGCGGCTACGCCGATTTGTCCATGATCCTGCGCCCGGACCGACGGCAATACCAACTGCTGAATCATGTTCTAGAGTTCAAGACCCTGACGGCCAGGGACCTGGGCCTGAACGCCGGGCAACTGGCCGCCGCCACCCGCGAGACCCTGGCCGCCCACCCCAAGGTGCGCGACATGCTGGCGGAGGCCGGCGCCCAGTTGGCCCGCTATCGGGCGGCGCTCGACGCGAAATACGGCGCCCGGCTCAAGCTCCAGACTCACGCCGTGGTCTGCATCGACTTGGCCCGGCTGGTGTGGGAGTGATCATTCAGTCCCCTCCGCCGACCAGGAGAGAGGGTTGGGAAACAAGTCCGGATCAAAAGCCATCGGAAATCGGCATTACTACTTCTTCGGCCTGGGCAACCGGCCCATCAAATAGAACTCTTCGTTGGCCCGCATCGCGGTCAGCCCGGCCAGGCGGTTGGACATGGCAAAGAAGGCGGTGATGGCGCCGATATCCCAGATATCCTCCCGGCTGAATCCGGCCGCGAGCAACGGCTCGAGATCGGCTTCCTCGACATGGGTGGAACCGGCGGCCAGCTCGAGCGCGAAATCCAGCATCACCCGCTGGCGCGGGGTGATTTCGGCCATGCGGTGATTGATCGCCACCTGATCGGCCAGCCGGGGATTCTTGGAATAGACCCGCAGGATGGCGCCATGCGCGATCACGCAGTACTGACAGTCATTGGCGCCGCTGGTGGCCACCACGATCATTTCGCGCTCGGCCTTGGTAAGTCCGCCCTCCTTTTCCATCAGGGCGTCGTGATAGGCGAAAAAGGCCCGGAATTCATCGGGGCGATGGGCCAGGACCAGGAACACGTTCGGAATGAAACCCGCCTTCTCCTGCACCGCCAGGATGCGATTGCGGATATCCTCGGGCAGTTTGGAGAGATCGGGAACGGGATAGCGGCTGATCGGTTGTTCTGACATGGGATATTCCCCTCGATCGAAATGCGATAGGTCAGGTCAATATCCTACACGATGCGGCTGGAGAATGCCTTCGAGAGGGTAACCCGGGTGCCGGAGCAGCCCCTTAACTTTTCCAGGGCCGCTCGCATTCCA
>JAVMKL010000026.1:0-8728 GCA_031732875.1 Candidatus Competibacter sp.
GGGCAGGGTCAAGCGGATAGCAGCACAGTGGCGCAGTACGTCTTCCTGCATCAGTCCGCGGATCTGACGATCATGCAGACCATTACGCCACGCCGCTTCCGCAGCCCGCCGCATAATCACCTCGTATGGGTCGTAATAGGGATGTATGAAGGTTGCGAGAGAAACACGTTCTACCGCAGAGATGGGACTCGCCTTCGTGAAGACAGTGTACGGGACGTCAAGGCACCCGAAGCCATTGTCCTCGCACATGACGCGATTCACGGGATCGCAAACCCACTGGATCGGCCATCGTATGCATTGCATGTGTATGGGGGTACGCTGGCTAATCCTGCGCGTTCGATTTGGAATCCTTTTACTTTTGAAGAGGAGTCGTTTGAACGCACGGCGTTGTCACGATATGAGCACGTGATGAACCATCAGTCGTCCGGAAATGCCACATAACCCGCGCATCGAGGGGACTTCGCGCCTGCGGAGCTCCGCCTCTCATGCGCAGCGTTGGGCCGCGGCAAGAGGCGTCGTTTCGTCCCGAATACGTCGAACAACTGGGCCAAGGCGTCTACAATTCATTGAGGGCTTATGAACGCCAATGACCGTTTGAAGTATCTCCGCTGGGCTCTGGTGTTGTTTGGCCTGATCATGCTGATTGGGTTCTATCCCCTCACCGTGGTGTGGCCAGCGGGCTGGGCTTGGCACACCGGTCGGTCGGAGTATCTGTATATGATCGTTGGCATTTACGCGACTCTGGGCGCCTTCCTGATCTTCGCGGCGCGGGAGCCGCTCAAACACGTGAGCCTCATCTGGTTTACCATCATCTCCAGTCTGGTCCATGGCGGGATCATGGCGATCCAGTCCATTGTCTATCCCGAGCATCAGGGACACCTTTGGGGCGATGTGCCCGCGTTGCTGCTTGTCGCAGTGGTGTTGGCATTCTTGCTGCCAAGGGGCAAGTCAACGGATGCTTTGTCTTCACATGGTCAATCGACCAGCGTATCGGACTCATTAGAACGGTCTTGATTGTTCGGTGGCTATGGGGTTGTTTGGTTTATGTTGGGTCGCGGCCCAACCCTCGCATGTACCCGACGCGCTGCGCGCCTCCGCTTCGCTTCGGCGCTTGCGTCCCCTCGCCGCGGTGCGGCTCGGCGCGGGTAATGCGGAACGTTAGGAGGCTCGTGTGCCAGCCCAAAGCGAGAGGTGGCGATGAAGATCACGGAAATCTGGCGATATCCGGTCAAGACAATGGCTGGCGAGAAACTGGAACGGGCAGACGTTGGGTCTCTCGGCATCGAAGGTGATCGGGTCGTGCATGTCGAGAACTCCACAGGCCGGGTGATCACCTCTCGTTCGCATCCGCGCTTTCTGGGCCATAAGGGCTCGCTGGGCTTGTATGGAGAAGTCATGGTGGACGGCCGGCCCTGGGACAATCCAGAGGTTGCCGCCGAGGTTGTGGACATTGCCGGGCCGGGTTCAAGGCTTGTGCGCTATGACGGTGCCGAGCGCTTCGACGTGCTGCCGTTGCTCGTGGCCACCGACGGGGCAATCGCGGCCTTCGGCCACGACCATCGCCGCTTGCGGCCAAACATCGTGATTGGCGGTGTCGAGGGCCTGACCGAAGGTGAGTGGCCGGGCGCCTGCCTGCGAATCGGCAAAGTCCTCATCGGTGTCCAGGACCTGCGTCTGCGCTGCATCATGACTTCGTACGACCCCGACACCCTGGTCCAGGATAAGGAAATCACGCGTGACATCTACAAGCGGTTCGGCGGCAAGCTTGCGCTCAACTGCTTCGTGATCGAAGGCGGCGAGATTACCGTTGGCGACGAGGTGCAACTGGTGCGGGGGCGTCATTGCACAGAATCTGCGTCGAGCATTGAGTAGGCCAGTCATGGACGCCGATTAATGATGTTCGCCCGCCTAACCCCGGCGTGCAGCCGACGCCCGCGAGCGGGCGCGGCTGCACGCCGAACGTTAGGCCACACAGCTACCCGTATGCCCCCGGTTATCTCGCTTTCCGATTCGATTGAAGCCGAAGAGGTCGTTTCGCTCTACAAGGCCAATGCCTGGTCCTCAGTTCGGATGGTCACCTCGTGGTCTATTTTCCCCACATGCTGGTGCATCCGCGCCATCAGCGGCAGGGCGTAGGTCGGCAACTCATGCAGGCTCTACTTTCCAAGTACGCCAGTTTCCATCAGCTCATGCTCACGGCGGATGGCAATGCCATCGCGTTCTACGAGAGCATGGGTTTTGTGCGTGCCGGAAAGACAGTCCCCATGTGGGTCTACACCGGCTCAGAGCACTGAGACAAATAGTGTGGCCTAACCCTTCGTTCAACCGGACCACCAACGGCGAGGCGCCCTGGCCGCCGTCGGCCGGTTGGCTCCACGTTGCGCATCACAACCGCCGGCTTCGGTAGAAAGTTTCTCTTGACTTCGAGTGCACTCTAACTCCTAACATGGCTGCCGTGACCAACAACGCTATCTCAATTGGAGAGCTTTCCCGCCGTAGCGGGCTTTCTCCACACACTCTGCGCTTCTATGAGGCGGAGGGAATCCTCAAGCCAGCGGGAAGGACTGCGAGCGGCCATCGGCAGTATCACGGCGAAGATATTCTTTGGCTTGAGTTCGTCCTCCGGCTGAAGCTTACCGGGATGCCTCTTGCCGGGATCAAGCAATACGCTGCCCTCCGCTCGCAAGGTGAGAAGACGTTGCAACTGCGGCTAACGATGCTCGAGCTCCATCGCGAGCGCTTGGTTACCAAGCTCGATGAGCTTTCGACATGCGTCAGTGTCCTTGACGACAAAATTCGTACTTACCGAAAGATGATTGACAAGTCACAGGCACCAACCAAGAAGGCAGCCAAATGAACCATATCCCGAGTTCTCCAGAGTCATCCCGCTATTCGCGTGGCTGGGAGAGGCTACGTGAAATCGATGGGCAGGCCGGCGAACGCGTCGTTGCTTCCCTAGCCGACATTGCACCCGACTTCGCAAAGTATCTAATCGAGTTCCCGTTCGGCGATATCTACTCGCGGCCGCAGCTTGATCTCAAAGCGAGAGAAATCGGTGTTGTCGCAGCGTTGACTGCTCTCGGTAATGCCACTCCGCAATTGAAAGTGCATATTCACGGCGCACTCAACGTGGGCTGCACGCGCGAAGAAGTGGTGGAAATCATGATGCAAATGGCCGTCTACGCGGGCTTTCCCGCCGCTCTCAACGGATTGTTTGTTGCCAAAGAGGTCTTCGCGGAATGCGATCTCATGAAGACGTAAGGTGATGCCCAATCCATCATTCGCACTCTCCATCACCGACACAGCGCTTCGCACGGCGTCCCATCTTTATCTCCATCCAACCGGTTTACCCCACATTGCGTGAGATAGAACCGCGCCTCCTCGCATGACGTCATCTCGCGGCAGGCGCGCTTCGCTCCGCAGCGCCACGCTCCTGCCGGCCGATCTGGCGCCGGTTCTGGGTGGACCGCTCCGGCTTCACCGTGCCGCCAATCCCAGGGCGGGACCGGGTTAGCGTCGGTCCACAGCCCGCGCCGGGCCGCTTTCGCCTCCGCTTCCAGCGCCAGCAATCGGGCATCGTCGCTGTAGTGGCGATAAACCCACGCCAACCCGCGCCGTACCTGTTCGGCTTCCATATCGACTCCAGCGACCGTCACCGTCCCGACGATGCGCCCGTAGTCGTCGGTTTTCCACACCGCCACCGTCGCCGACCCGTCGAGCGCCAATTCCGCCAAACTTTGCCGGCTGCGCTGGCCGAACGGTTGATCGTGCTCCGGCGCGTCGATTCCCGCCAGCCGCACCCTCACCTGCCGATTCCCAGCCACCAGCACGGTCAAGGTATCGCCATCGACCACACTCACCACTCGGCCCGTGAAGGTTTCCGCCGAAACGGGGATTCCCGCGACCATCAGCGCCAATAACAGAAAAGCGCTACCGTACTGTTTAAAGAATCTCGGCAAACAAATCATAATTAAACACTATAATTGACGTGGCCCGCTCCCGACACCGCGAACCAGGGCGTGAACGATGGGATACAACCAACAGCAGGTTGGAGGCCCAAAAGGATCGAATGGATAAGGGCGAGCATCATAGAGATGCATCCCGTTGATTTTTTGACCATGAGCACACCGGAGAGCAAACATGCCGATCACTAATCCAGAAGAAGTACTGCATGCATTCTTTCGCGCTTTCAACCAGGGCGATATCGACGCGGTTATAGCCTTGTACGAGCCACGGGCCGCGCTGGTGGCACAGCCTGGTCAGGTGGCTGAAGGCCATTCGGCTTTACGGGAAGCCTTCAACGGATTTTTGGCGATGAAGCCAACCTTGACCCCGGAAAAGCATACGTTTGTCACGGCCAGCGACCTTGCGCTCTCGACGGTCAAATGGACCCTAAAAGGTACGAGCCCGGACGGTCAACCCGTGCAAATGGAAGGCACGTCATCGGACGTATTACGCAAGCAGGCCGATGGCAGGTGGCTGTTCGTGATTGATAACCCCTGGGGTGCGGGCATCCTGAGCTGAGCCGTCAACTCCGCCAAGCGCGCCGACTTTAACCGCTTGCCATCCACGTCAACGGTGATATCGTCGTCATGGGTGGGTTCCGGGGGTGACTGCATTGCCATGAAAACCCAACGAAATAACCTTTCAGTGATCCTTGCCGTAACGTGTGGCGATTCACTATGCGCCGAGAGCGGCATACGCGGCGCGCACGAAATCCGGGCCGCGTTCTCCGCCCAAGCCGCCCTCCATACGGTTCATCACATAGCTGACGGTCATGCGGCGGTCGAGGTCGACCACGACGATAGAGCCTCCCCATCCACCCCAGGTGCATACTCTCCCATCGGGTAAACAGGGGATGCTCTCATTTTTAAGGGCGTAACCGATGCCAAACCGCAGCGGAACTCCAATCACCAGGTCCACGCCGTTGGCCTGTTCTCGGAAGATCAGATCGCACGTGCTCGGCGACAGCAGATGGATACCATCCACCTCCCCACGACAGGCTACCACTGATAACAGTCGGGCGAGTGAACGGGCGTTGCCGTGGCCGTTAGCGGCGCCGATGTCGGCCTGCCGCCACTCGGTTGTCCATGACACCGACGGCTCCCATGCCGGCCCGCTTAGAGTCTTGTAACTCACGCTGTCGTGATCAGTCACAAGGTCGATAGGTAGGGGTCCCTGGAATGGAATGACGTTCGACACCCGGCGAAACTGCGAAGGATCAAGACCGATGTGGAAATCGGCACCCAACGGCCCCGCGATCTCGCTAGCCACGAACTCACCCAGCTTCTGGCCGGTGATACGACGGATGACCTCGCCTACAAGATGACCGAAGCTCCGGTCATGATACCCCGATGCCGAACCTGGCTCCCACCACGGTGCCTGGGCCGCCAGCATCGATGTGGACTTCTCCCAGTCGTAGAGGTCGGCGATCTCGACGGGTTGCTCCCACCCGGACACACCGGATGTGTGGGACAGAAGATGACGCACCTCGATCGCGCCCTTGCCTTTGGCCGCGAACTCGGGCCAGTAGTGGGCGACCGGCTTGAAGACGTCAAGCTCGCCCCGATCCACGAGCACCAGAGCAGCGAGTGCGGTGACGGTCTTCGTGCATGACCAGACGTTAGTGATGGTATCGGATTGCCAGGGGGTAGCCTTGGTCTCATCGGCCCAACCTGCCCAGATATCGACCACGAGGTGACCGTCGACCGTTACCGCAACCGAAGCGCCAATATCCGCACCCGAGTCGACGTTGGCGCTGAGCTGATCGGCCACTGCGCTGAATCGTGTGTTGTATGTACCTTGGATCTCAGCCATCACCATTTCCTCTATGCTTTGTTGATTCCCACCTAATACCAATTACCAATATATTCTATTATGTTATACCAATTACCAATAGATTTTACTTTTTTAGTGCGGATTGAATAAAATCAAAGCTGGTTAAGGAAGCCACTTGACTTGGGAAAATTGATTGGACGATTCCATCAACTTTCTCACGCAATTCATCCAATGTTTTCAAATTTATCCAGCACAACTTATCTTTCATAAATTGCCATACTCGTTCAATCGGATTCAGATCGGGACTCTGGTAATTACCCATAAGGCATGGCCGATGACCACAGAGCCGATCACCTCCTCGTTGAAAAGGCGGTGAATTTCCTCATCCAGAGATTGGCCGGGATTGCGCATGACCCTTCCTTCCGCAAGGACCGAGCAGTGCAAGCAACCGCGTCAGCAGATCCCCTTCACCGTCGCGATCAAACGATGCAAGCGTAGTTGCTGGTCGTCACGCACGACCAACTGCCACTGCTGATTGACTAACAGCGAAAGTGATTCACCTTTGTAGGTGCGTGCCCGCCAACAGACATCCAACGTGACCGCAAACGCATTTTGAGGTTGGCTGACTACCTGTAGGTCACGCACTTCGTGAGTATTCCAGGCAATGTTGTCTATCACGCCTTGATACCAGCGTTGGAAATCCGCAGCGGTGTCAATCGGAAAGTCCGGATACCGGATTTCCACCCCGGCGGGATCGAAATGGCGAGTGAACGACTCAAGTGGCGCCTGATGATCGAAACCAGCAAACCATTGATAGACAAAGGCTTTTACGTCATTGGGGCTGAGGCTCTCCCGAGCGGCGACGTCGTAGGCTGCCATCGATGGCGCCCACGTAACCACCGCAAACCCCACTCCCCACAACAGTGGGCCTAAAAGAAAGCTACGCGCTGAACGCATACTGCTCCGCATGAGCGACCTCTCCAAAAAGATGTTGGAGTTCGATTTGGGTGGCGCTTCCGTTGTTCGTCGTATCATGGTCACTAAAGAATCATCGTTCGGTTGCTCGCGGTCGGCGGACCGTGAGGAAGCATCCGAGCGCCACGACGGCGCACAGCGCGGCAAGGGTCAGCGCCGCGGCGTCGGAGAGGCGCTCGGCGACGATCGCGAGAACCAGAGGCGCCGCTGCCTGCATCACGAGCCAGGGCGCGGCCAGACGTCCGACCATGGCACCGAACCCCACCGCTCCAAACAGCGTGAGCGGGACGGTACCGCGCGCGATCGTGATCAGACCGTTGCTTGCCCCGAACAGCACGTAGAACAGCGCGGCGCTCGGCGTGAAGATGCCGACGATCGCCAACATCACGAAATTGCTCGCCATCAGCGCAAGCGCGACGCGCGCAAGATTGAGCGGATGCGCTCTCGCCCCAAAGCTGAACTCCGCAAGCCGCGCCAGCACTTGGCACGGTCCGAACAGCATGCCGATGACCACGGCGGTCACCGGATCGATCCCGGCACGCTTGAAGATCGCAAGCAGATGGGCGGCGAGACCCGACGGGATGAAGGCGTAGGCGGCGAAGCCGGCCATCACGAGAAGGAATGTCCGCCCGCGCGGCGGGAGCGTCGGCCCAGAAAAATGCGAACCTTTGTCCGCAGGCGCGAGCACGCCTGGCTCCGCCCGCTTGCGCGGCAGCGCGAAGGCGTGCAGCGGCGCAGCCACACAGGCGAGAAGCGTGGCGTAGACGAGATAACAGCCGCGCCAGCCATGGGCCTGAAGCAGGAACTGCGTCACAGGCCAACTCACGGTCGACGCCAGTCCCCCGACGAAGGTGAGCAACGTAATCGGCCGCCGCGCCGCCGCGCCGAAGATACGGCCGAGCGTGGCGAAAGCCGGCTCGTAGAGGGTGGCCGCCATCGCCGCACCGAGCAGCATCCAGGCTGCGATATAGGCGACAGGCTCCGCTGCGAGCGTCAGAGCAACCAGTCCTGCCGCGCCAGCGAGCGAGCCGATCGTCATCACCACATGCCCGCCGCGCCGGTCGATTGCCCGGCCGACGGTCGGTGCGACCGCACTGCCGGTGAGCAGCGCGGCGGAGAAGCCGCTCATTGCAAACGAGCCGGACCACCCACGCTCGGCGGCAATCATCGGAATGATCAGCACCGGCGGGTAATAGAGCGCACCCCAGGCCAGCACTTCGGTCGCGCCAAGCACCGGCAGCGCCCGCCATGGCCCGCGCAAAATCTCGCGTGCAGCCATCACGGTGCCAGCGCGCGCTGCATCAACACCGAGTCAATCCATCGCCCAAACTTGAACCCCACGCCACGCAACGTGCCGACATGGCGAAAACCGAGACTCGCATGCAGCGCGATCGAAGCAACGTTGCCGCTGTCGCCGATCACCGCGATCATCTGCCGCCACGGGCCTCTGGCGCAACGATCGATCAGCTCCACGAGCAGCGGGCGTCCGATGCCAGCGCGGACGAGGCGGTAATCGATATAGACGGAATTTTCGATGGTGAAGCGATAGGCCGAACGGTCACGGTACGGAGCGGCATAACTGTAGCCGGCGATCCGTCCATCCCGCTCGGCGACAAGATAAGGAAGCCCATGCGCGAGCACGGCCGCGCGGCGCCGCATCATTTCCGCGAGCGGCGGCGGCTCCTCCTCGAAGGACGCAATCCCATGCAGCACGTGATGCGCATAGATCGCCTGCACGGCATCCATATCCTCGTCGCGCGCATGGCGGATGACGCACCATCCCACCGGGGCGCGCCCGGGAACGCTAGCGTTTTCCATAAAATCTACTTTCCGTCACACGGCTACCGTACGTTGCCCTACGCGCCAGCATAAATGAATCTTGGGAATACGGCAGCCGCCCAAGAAGGATAGGAAACCCAAGTGCCCCGTGCGTCCAGGGCCGCCTGGAACGTGAGTCTAGGGATAGCTGTAACAT
>JAVMKL010000027.1:0-47028 GCA_031732875.1 Candidatus Competibacter sp.
CGACCTCGTCATCGACATGCGTCAGCTTCGCGGATTCGGCTCGCTCTACGCCGGACCACCGAATCCGAACAAGAACTCGACTCATTCCGATCCGCCGCCGTGATGACGGAAGGTGGCACGATTCGAAATCCAGCTATCCACCCGATGCGCGACCTTTCGACACCGAAAATCACGATTGCGTGCGCTGCAATCCAACGCGCATGGGGAATGGGCAAAAGCCCTTGTATTGACTGGTGCCGGGAGAGAGACTCGAACTCTCACGAGGTTGCCCCCGGTGGATTTTGAGTCCACTGCGTCTACCATTCCGCCATCCCGGCAGGGAGGTGGGAGATGCAAGTATAAGGATTTTCCGCCGCCGGGCAAGCCACGCCGGCAGGTCAGGCTTGCAAAAACGCCCGCGCCGGCCATACCGGAGCCTCCCCAGTCGGGTATGATGCCCAACTTTTCCAAACCCCATCGCCCCGTCCGCCCCTGAAGCCCCCGGACGGTGGTGACCCGAACCAGTGAAATATCCGAGATGTTGCCTTCCAAAACGCTGAAAGCGGAACTACTGCTGTTGCTGGCAGCAGTGATCTGGGGCTTTGCCTTCGTCGCCCAGCGGGTTGGCATGGAGCACGTCGGCCCCTTCACCTACAACGGCATCCGTTTCGTCCTGGGCGCGCTGTCGCTGTTGCCGCTGCTGTGGCTTGGCCGGCGCTCCGCCGCGCCCGTCGGTCCCGGCGGCTGGCGGTCTATCCTGGGGGGCGGCCTGCTGGCCGGCTCGATCCTGTTCGCCGGGGCCTCGCTGCAACAGGTCGGCATCGTCCACACCACCGCCGGCAAGGCCGGCTTCATCACCGGGCTGTACGTGGTCATCGTGCCGGTGCTCGGTCTGCTCTGGGGGCATCGCACCCCCTGGAGTACTTGGGCCGGCGCGGCGCTCGCCGTGGCTGGACTCTATCTGCTGACCCTGACCGACGAGTTGACCCTGGCCGAGGGAGATAGGCTGGTGCTGTTCGGCGCCTTGTTCTGGGCCGGCCACGTGCTGGTGATCGGCTGGCTGTCGGGCCGACGTGTCGAACCGGTATTGCTGGCTTGCCTGCAATTCATCGTTTGCGCGGTACTGAGCCTGGCGGTGGCGGTGGCGACCGAACCGATCACCGCGAGCGGGCTGTGGGGAGGCGCCCTACCGATTCTCTACGGCGGACTGCTGTCGGTCGGGGTCGCCTACACCCTGCAGGTGGTGGCCCAGCGCGATGCCCCGCCGGCCCACGCCGCGATCATCCTCAGCCTGGAAACGGGGTTCGCAGCGCTGGGCGGCTGGCTGCTGTTGAACGAAAACCTGTCGGGACGCGGACTGATCGGCTGCGCGCTGATGTTCGCCGGCATGCTGCTGTCGCAACTCGGCTTGGGCAAGGCGGCTCCACCTCCAACCGAACCAGCGGTAATTCCCAACCCTGCGCCGGTTGTCGAGGAGCGTCTTTAACGGTGCTCCGGCCCGGTATCTCCTCCGGACCCCGGCCCGGTATCTTCCCCGGACGCCGGCGCGCGGTCGCCGGGCACATCCGGCTCTTCACCCTGCCGTTCCTGGTACCAGCACTGGTAACATAAGCGCAGGCCATCCTGATTCAGGAAGCCGGCCGGAGGACCGAACCGCCCGCACACGTCGCAAATCAGATAGCTGCTGACCATTACTGCCTCCACTATCACGTTCCCACCATCACACAAACACCATGTCCGCGTTTTTCCACCGCCTGTCGGATCTGGCATTGGCCGGGCTGCTCGGCCTGATCCCCTTGCTGCTGGCTGGCTTGGCCCTGCGCCTGCTGCGCCGGGCTCGCCTCGTCCGCGCCCGCGGAGCCGACGGCGAACGGCAGGTTGCCGCCACGCTGGCCGAGTTGGACCGACCGGCGATGCACGACATTCTAATTCCCGACGGCCGCGGCGGTCTGACCCAGATCGACCACGTGCTGCAACTGCCGGGCGGGCTGCTGGCGCTCGAAACCAAGCACTACCAGGGCGCCATCGACGGCGAACCGGACGAACCGAACTGGACTCAGCGACTGGGCGGACGACACTTCACTCTACCCAATCCCCTGCGTCAGAACGCGGGCCACGTGCGTGCCCTGCAACGCCTGCTGCCGGAAGCCGCGGTGTGCGGCCGGGTGGTGTTCACCGACGCCGCCCACTTTCCCACCGGGGTACCGGAAGGCATTTCGCGACTGAGTTCGTTGCCGGCCGACCTGGCTCCCCTGCTTGCCGTGCCGGCCAACGACCGGGTGGCCGACGCCTGGCGCCGGCTCCGACAGGCCGCGCGCACCGACCGTCAGGCCCGCCGCGCGCACCGGGCACAGTTGCGGATTCGCCACGGCCGCGGCCGACGGGAAACCCTGGCGCTGGGGCTGCTGGCCGCCGCCGGGATCTGGGCGACGGCGCTGGTGGCGCTGGCACTATTGCGCCGGGGCTGAAATGGAACCGCCGACCGGTTGCCAACCCCGTTGTCCGGGCTGCGCCCACCGGACGCTGAGCGCCGCCGACAGCGAGGCACGGAAAATGGACTGGCTTCGGCAACCGCTCGCGCCCTGGACCGACCGGCTGCTGCCGATGCGGTCGGTCGCCGGCGCCGCGCGCTGGGGTTACCGGCGCAAGGTCTGTCTGTCGGCGGCCTGGACCGAGGCGGATGGCTGGAACTTCGGCCTGTGGCGGCGCGATGAGTTGGTTCCGATTCCCGACTGCCCGGTACACGCTTCATGGATACGGACCATGACGCGCTGGCTGATGCGGGCGCTGCCGCCCGGACCGGTATTTCCGCTGGCGTTCTTCGTCCAGTCCGGAGCGCAGGCGACGCTGATCCTGAAAGCCCGCCACGCCCCCGATCCCGGCTGGCTGGACGAAACGCGCCGGGCGGAACTGGCGACCGGCGGGCTGGAGGGGCTGTGGCTGCATCTGCATCCGGCTGCCGGCCGCCGGCTGTTCGCCCGGAACGGCTGGACCCTGCCGTGGGGTCGGCCGCGTTCGCGGGACACGTTCGGGCTGGAATATGGCCCCACCGCCTTTCAACAGCAGATTCCCGAACTGTACCACCAGGCGCTGGACGCGGCGGAGGCGTTTCTTGCCCCCGGGCGGGGGGACGGCATCGCCGATCTGTATTGTGGCATCGGCGCCAGCTTGGCGCGGTGGACGCGGCGCGGGGCGCGGGCCATCGGGGTAGAACTGGGCGGGGAGGCGATCGAATGCGCCCGTTCGAACGCCCCGGATGCCGCGATCCTGCGCGGCAAGTGCGCCGACCGCATTCCGCAGTTGCGAGCCTGGACGCCCGCGACCGGAACCCGGTTACTGTACGTCAACCCACCGCGCACCGGGCTGGAACCAGCCGTGCTAGCCTGGGCGGTGGCGGAGTTCCGGCCCGATCGGCTGGCCTATCTGTCGTGCAGCGCCGGAACCCTGAGCCGGGATTTGCGGGCGCTGGCGACAGCGGGCTACGCGGTCGAGGCGTTGATTCCCTGGGACTTCTTTCCACAAACCCACCACATCGAGACCCTGGCGCTGCTACGCCCACGTACCCCGGATTGAAATCCATGACTCAGGAGCGCTGCGAATGGTGTGGGACCGACCCGCTGTATCTGGCTTACCACGACCATGAATGGGGTGTCCCGGTCCACAACGACCGCCGGCTGTTCGAGATGCTGGTTCTCGAAGGCGCGCAGGCGGGCCTCAACTGGTTGACCATCCTGCGCAAGCGGGAAAATTATCGCCGGGCCTTCGACGGCTTCGATCCAGAGCGCATGGCCCGCTACGACGAACGACACATCGCGCGACTGCTCGCCGACCCCGGCATCGTTCGCAACCGTCTCAAGATCGAAGCCGCGGTCAAAAATGCCCGGAGCTACCTGACGATCCTGGAACGGCACGGCGGGTTCGGACCGTTTCTCTGGCGCCATGTCGATTTCCGTCCCAGGCAAAACGCATGGCGGTCCCTCGCGGAAGTGCCGGCCCACACCCCGGAGGCGGAAGCGATGAGTCGGGATTTGAAACGGCTGGGATTCGCGTTCGTCGGGCCGACCATCTGCTACGCCTTCATGGAGGCCGTCGGCATGGTCAACGACCACACGACCGGCTGCTTTCGCCACCTGGAATTACGCGACGGCAAAGTCTCTCACATGACGGGTGTTCTCGATCAGGTGAATTCGT
This sequence comes from Candidatus Competibacter sp., assembly GCA_031732875.1. Lineage (GTDB taxonomy): Bacteria > Pseudomonadota > Gammaproteobacteria > Competibacterales > Competibacteraceae > JAVMKJ01. Next base: position 4,171 of record JAVMKL010000027.1, read on the forward strand.
CCGTTTGCCCGGCCGCAAAACCCGGAACGGCTCCGGCGGGCGCCGGCAAGCCGAACCGATCCGGATAGCGTACCGCCAGCAGGTACAGCCCCTCGGCCGGCGCGGTCACGCCTGCTTGAGTACGATCGCGCCGTTCCAGCACCTCCCGCGGCCATTCGACCGGGCGGTCGCCGACGCCGACGGCCATCAGCACACCGACGATGTTGCGCACCATGTGGTGCAGAAACGCGTTGGCCTCCACTTCCAGCACCACGCCATCGCCTTGCCGCCGTACCGTCAGTTCCCGGATCGCCCGGATCGGGTGCCGGGCCTGGCATTCGGCGGCCCGGAACGAACTGAAATCGTGTTCGCCGACCAGCGCCTGGCCAGCCTCGCGCATGCGTTCGGCATCCAGCAGCCGGTGGCACCAGGTCGCCCGACCGCGCCACAGCGCGGAGCGGTGGGGCTGGTTGAGGATCAGGTAGCGATAGCGGCGGGCCAGCGCCGAAAAGCGGGCGTGAAAATCTTCCGACACTTCCCGCGCCCAGCTCAGACTGAGATCCGATGGGAGGTTGGCGTTGCCGCCCAGTACCCAGGTCCGTTCCGAACGGACCGCCGTGGTGTCGAAATGCAGCACCTGACCCACTCCGTGAACCCCGGCATCGGTACGACCGGCGCAAATCAGGCCGACCGAACGATCCGCGATCCTGGCCAGCGCCTGCTCCAGACAGGCCTGCACGGTCCGCACGCCCGGTTGCTGCGCCTGCCAGCCCCGAAATCCGGTCCCGTCGTATTGAACGCCCAGCGCCACGCGCACCCGCCGCCACTCCGCTGGAAAACGTCCCCCCAGCCAGATGGTCGGGGGATCGCCGGCGCCCTAGGCGCCCTTGCCGCCGGTGCCGCTTTCCTGATAAAGCGCCCGAACCAGCGGCTTGTCACGCTTGTAGATATCGTCCCGGAAATGGGCCAGACCGTTCTCATCCACCCAGACCGTCCAATACAGCAGGTACACCGGTACCTGCTGCGGCAGGCTGACCACCCGCTGCTTGCCGCTAGTGGACGCGGCCTTGATCGCGTCGCGGGTCCAGCGCGGGTCGTGTTTGAGGAGGTACTCGGCCAATTCCACCGGATTGGAGATGCGGATGCAGCCGGAACTGTAGGTACGCTGGTTGCGGCTGAACAGTTCCCGCGATGGCGTGTCGTGCAGATAGACGTTGTAGGGGTTCGGGAACATGAACTTGATCCCGCCCAGCGCGTTGCGGGGACCGGAATCCTGACGCAACTGATAGTTGAAATTGCCGGCGCCGACCGCGCTCCAGTTGATGGCACCCGGATCGATCGGCTGTCCGGCGCTGTTGAAAATCCGGATGTTTTGCCGCGCCAGGGCATAGGGATTGCGTTTGAGTTGCGGCAGCTTGTCCTTCACGGCAATGGAGCGTGGCACGTACCACTTCGGGCTCATCACCAGATACGCCATGTTGGCGCTGAAAGACGGGGTCTGGCGCTCCTCCCGCCCCACCACCACCTTCGATTCGAACACCGGCTTGCCGTTTTCGATCACGTTCATCTTGAAACTGGGGATGTTGACCAGGATGTAGCGCGCGCCGAAGTCGTCCGGCAGCCAGTGCCAGCGCTCCATATTCAGCTCGACTTGGCGAATCCGCTCCGATACCGGCACGTTCAGGGCCGCCAGCGTGGCGGCGTTGACGGTTCCGGTCTCCGGGAGACCATGCCGTTTCTGGAAGCGGCTGACGGCGTCGGCGACCGTCTTGTCGTACACCGCGTTCCTGCCGGATTCGCCATCGCCCTCGGTCAGGTCCCCGCTGGCTCGCAACCGCGCGCGCAACGTCTGGACCTTCGGCCCCTGCGCGCCCGGAGCCAGGGTTGCCCCAACGGTCGGCCAACCGCCCTCCCGCTCGACTTTTCGATACTGATGGAGCACTTCGCGCAACTGGACGTAACCCTTGCCCCGCGGCGCCAGCGCCCGCAGCGATTCGGCCACCGCGTCGCCGGCCAGCGCTTCGCGCAGCACTTCGGCGAGATCGCGGGAACGGGGCTTGATCGCCCAGTCGGGGTCGACCTTGCGGGGTGACAACCGGCCGGACAGCAGATGGGAGGCGTAGGTCAGGAAGGTATCGGTGAACGACAGGTCGAACTCGGCCAGCCGGTCGGCGTTCGACGCGCCATCGCCTTTCTGGATCGCCGTCAGCAGCTTGCGCAACTGGGTCCGGTGATAATCGGCGGCTTGCAAGCCCTCGCGGTCGGCCTCGCCCAACGCCTTAAGCAAATCCTCGGTCGCCGGCAGCGGCGCACCATCGGCGCCCAGCCAGGCGGGGCGGTAATCGCGCCGCGCGTAGAACGGAATCAGGTACTCCAGCGCGCGCAATTCGCGGTTGTCCACCGTCAGGTGGGCCGGCGGTGGCTCGGTCCGCACCCGCTGGCAGATCCGACCGGCGATCCGGTTCTGGAGTCCGCTCTCGCCCTCGGGACAGGGCGGCAATGGCGGGGGAGCGGCCACCGTTTCCGCCGACGGGGTTTCTTCGACCTCGGTTGCGGGTTCGGGCTCGACATCCTCGCCTTGCGGCTCTTGGCGAGCGTGCGCGCTGGCCACAACCGGAACTGCGGCCATCCCGGCCGGACCGCTCGTGGCAACCTGGTGAATTTCGGGCGCCTGGTCGCTGGCGATCTGCGCCTCCACCGACACGGCATTGAAAGCGCAGGCACCCAACAACGCGCACAACCATACAGAAACAACGATCCGCTTGGACATGGAAACGACTGACCCAATTCTTGCGAGTGGCATACTGTGTAGTATCATCATACCAACAAAGTATCAAAGTGGCCACGCCCGGCCTACACAAAACAACAACTGAATAATCCGGTTGCCTTCTCGGTTAGATATCGGGATCAGCCACTGATTCCATGCCGGTCATTCCACCCCTACCAGTGCGAAACTTCCCGCAATTCCAGCAGGATTTCGTTCAGGGGCGCGCCGGTGCTGTCCACGATGCAGACCAGGTTGCCGACGCCGCACACCGACTGCGCGGCGCCCCGGACGATCCAGCCGCGCGGCGGGGTCCAACCCCGCATGCCGGTGAACATCGCCAACTGGTCGGCGTTACCCTGGGTCATGCGCCTGAAGTCGTGCGCGAATTGTGCCAGCCGTCCCATGTCGTTGTGGCTCATCAGACCATAACCTTCGATCAGATAACCGTCGTCACGGAAGTGGCAGATCGCATTGACCCCATCAAGAGCCAGCAACCGCTTGATCATGCTCATGGAGGTAACTCCTAACTTTCCAGAACGGCGAACGCGGCCTCGTAATCGGCCTTGTCGTTGGCGATCACCACGCCCGTGAACGGCGGCAGACTGGTTTTGCCTTCGTGCTTGTAGCGCTCCCGATCCAAGCCGCTGACCACCACCGACCAATCGAAACCGACCAGGGTGAATTCCTGGATCGGATAGAACCCCTTCATGTTGGTCACTTTCTCCCAGCCGCGCGCTTGCATGGTCGCGATGCTCATGTTGGCCGCGCACATATGGGCCAGCAAGTCGAGCGTCGATTCGCTAATCCGATCCGGATAGGCGATACGCTGTTCCAGCAGTTCGCCGCTGCCCCGGAATTCGAAGGCCGCCATCGCTCCCGGCAAGCGCATCAAATCATCGAGTGTCGCCATCGGTCGCTTCTCCTTTCCCCTTGGTTGTTTTATCGGTCGGGCTCAGACCAAATCGGTGGGAACTTTGGCCAGCGCCTGGCGCATGAACCCAACGATATCGTTGATCGAACCCTTGCTGTTATCGAGCAGGCAAAACACATTTGCAATCACGCACACGGTATAGTCGGGACCATGCACCATCCAACCTCGCGGCGGCTGCAAACCGTTGCGCGGCTGGAAGACTTCGAGCATCCTGCCTTCCATGTTGGCGCCCATGGTGGTGGCGCGACACATGATGGAAGCCATGCGGGCGTGTTCCTCGCTCAGGGCACCCCGATAGGAGAACCGGTCTCCCCGGTAAGCGTACTCGCCGGCGGCGATGACGCCGGACTTGCTCAGCAGATCGGTCACAATGCTCATGCCAGTGCTATCCTCCAATGGTGCCTGGTGTATGATTGCGGGCCAGCGCGTCCGGATGTGAAATCCGGTCCAAATTCGGCGCAATCCGTTAAACCATAGTCAAAGCGATTCATAAATGCACGCGGCGCCGCAACTTGCCGAAACGACGCCGAAATCGCCCCGCCGCTGTATCCGAGCCGATCTTTGCACCCATGGTCGATTCCGCCCCGCCCATCGAACCGTCCCTGCCGGAAATCCGCGCCGCACTGCGCGATTCCACCGCTCTCGTGCTGCAAGCCCCGCCGGGCGCCGGTAAAACCACTCGGGTGCCGCCAGCGTTGCTGGACGAACCCTGGCTGGCGCAAAAAACCATTCTCATGCTGGAACCGCGGCGGCTGGCGGCGCGGGCGGCGGCGGCGCGCATGGCCAGTCTGCTCGGCGAATCGGTCGGCCAAACCGTGGGCTACCGCATCCGTTTCGACCGTCAGGTGTCGCCCATGACCCGGATCGAGGTGCTGACCGAAGGTATCCTCACCCGCCGCTTGCAGCGCGATCCCGCGTTGGACGGAGTGGGATTGGTAATCTTCGACGAATTTCACGAACGCAGCCTACATGCCGATCTGGCGCTGGCGCTGTGCTTGGACAGCCAGCAGAGCCTGCGCGCGGACCTGCGGTTGCTGGTGATGTCGGCGACTCTGGACGGCGCGGCGGTGGCACGATTGCTCGGCGACGCCCCCATCGTCACTAGCAAGGGCCGCGCCTTTCCCGTGGCCCGACATTACCTGCCACGCGATCCCGAGGGTCTCGATCTCAATGCCGTGGTCCGCGCCGTGCTGGTTGCCCTGAACCAATACCTTGGCGATCTGTTGGTTTTCCTGCCGGGTGGCGGTGAAATCCGCCAGATTCTGCGTCGGCTGGAAGCGGAACCCACCTGTTCCGGCCTGCTCCTGTTGCCACTGTACGGCGACCTGCCGGAAGATGCCCAGCAACGCGCCATCCAGCCCGACTCTGAGGGCCGGCGCAAGGTCGTGCTGGCCACGTCCGTCGCCGAGACCAGCCTGACCATCGAAGGCGTGAGCGTGGTGGTGGACGCCGGCTGGACCCGCGTCCCGCGCTTCGATCCACGCAGCGGCCTGACCCGGCTGGACACCGTCCGGGTGTCCGCCGACGCCGCCGAGCAGCGCGCCGGTCGCGCCGGTCGGCTGGGGCCGGGCGTCTGCTACCGGCTGTGGAGCGAAGCCGCGCAAACCTGGTTGCACCCGCGCCGCATCCCGGAAATTCTCGAAGCCGATCTGGCGCCGCTGGCGCTGGAACTGGCCCGATGGGGCGCGGCCGACGCCGGTTCGCTCGCCTGGCTCGACCCACCGCCGACCGGCGCGCTGGCCCAGGCGCGTGGCCTGCTGGCCGATCTGGAAGCGCTGGACGAGCGGGGCCGCATCACCCCAACCGGGCAGGATCTGGCGGAACTGCCGGCCCACCCCCGACTGGCGCACCTGTTGCGATGCGGCGCGGCGCTGGGTCAGGGCAGGCTAGCCGCCGATCTGGTCGCACTGCTGGAGGAACGCGACCTGTTGCGCGGCGAACAGGCTTTCGGCGGCGATATCGCGGTCCGGCTGGAAGCCCTGCAAGCCTTCCGGCGCGCCGGCCGCGAGGGCGCGCGACGCTGGCAGGCCGATCCCGCCGCGTGCGCCCGGGTCGATCGGGCGGCGAGGCGCTGGCGAGCCTTATTGAAGGTCGCGGACGACCAAACCACGCCGCCGGATTCGAGCACGATCGGTTTGCTGCTGGCGCTGGCCTATCCGGACCGGGTAGCCCGGCGGCGCGAGGGCGGCGCGGACCGTTACCAACTCGCCAATGGCCGCGGCGTGCGGCTGGCGGCTGGCGATCCGCTGCTGAACCACGACTGGCTGGTAGCGGCGCAACTGGACGCCGGCGCCGGCGAGGGCCGGATCTGGTTGGCCGCGCCGGTCGAACCGGCCGATCTGGCCACCCACCTCGCCACGCGGGTACAAGCGGTCGTGGAGGTGGGCTGGGACCAGCGGCAGGCGGCGGTGAGCGCCCGCCGGGAGCGGCGGCTGGGCGCGCTGGCGCTCGACGGCGCGCCACTGGCGGACGCCGATCCGGAGTTGCTGCGCCGGGCCATGCTGGCGGGCATCCGCCGGCTGGGGCTCGATTGCCTGCCGTGGAACCGCGAATTGCGCGACTGGCAGGCACGGGTGCTGTCGTTATGGAGCTGGTTCCCGAACGAGGGCTGGCCGGATTTGTCCGACGCCTGGCTCCTCGATCATCTGGACGGCTGGCTGGCACCGTGGCTGGACGGCATCACCCGGCGCGAGCACTTGCAGCGGTTGGATCTGGCGGCGGCGCTGCACGGTCTGCTGGATCACCGGCTGCGGTCGAGGCTGAGCGAGCTGGCCCCCACCCACCTGCAAGTTCCCAGCGGCTCCCGCCCGAGGTTGCGATACCAGCCAGGCGAACCGCCGGTACTGGCGGTGAAGCTGCAGGAATTATTCGGGTTGGCCGACACGCCCCGTATCGCGAGCGGACGGATTCCCGTGACCCTGCACCTGCTGTCGCCAGCCCAGCGGCCGATCCAGGTAACCCAGGATCTGCGCGGCTTCTGGGAGCGGACCTATGCCGAGGTCAAGAAAGAGTTGAAAGGCCGCTATCCGAAACATCCCTGGCCGGACGATCCATGGACCGCCGCCCCGACCCGGCGCGCTCGGCCCGCGCCGGGCACCGACTCGCCTTGAACCCGCGTCCCCGAACAGGCCGGCGCTGGCACAATAACGGTTTCCCCCCGAGATTGTGGAGAATTCGAACGATGTACCTCGCCCTCAAACACCTGCACGTCACCGCCGTTGCCCTCAGCTTCGTTCTGTTCGCGCTGCGGGGTGTCTGGATGTTGGCCGATTCGGCGCAATTGCGGCGGCGCTGGGTACGGATCGTGCCGCATGCCATCGACGTCGTGCTGCTGGCCAGCGCCGTCGGACTGGCGCTGCTTCTCCACCAGTATCCGTTCGTGCATGACTGGCTGACCGCCAAGGTGATCGGGCTGCTGGCCTACATCGTTCTCGGCAGCATCGCCCTGAAGCAGGGTCCGACCAAGGCGATCCGAACGATGGCCCTGGTCGCGGCGATGCTGGTCTTTGGCTACATCGTCAGCGTCGCCGCGACGCACGCACCGCTGGGCTTCCTGCTGTGGTGGTGAAAATGCTCAAGGCGCCGCTGGCCGGTAGCGCTGGACGTACTCGGCGGACAGCCGTTGGCCTTCCGCCAACTGTTCCGGTTTGAAGCCGCGGATGAGTTGGTCGCGGTTGAAGCGAGCCTTCGCGTTATCGCCTGCCGCGGCCACCTCGTACCAGGCAAAGGCGATCATCGGATCCCGGGGTACGCCCTGCCCGTTCGCATACAGCACCCCAAGGTTGTTCTGGGCGGCGGCGTGACCCTGTTCGGCGGCCCGCCGGTACCAACCGGCGGCCACGGCATGATCCCGGATCACGCCGAGCCCGTTTTCGTACAGCACTCCGAGGTTGAACTGTGCATCGCTCAGTCCCTTCTCCGCCGCTCGCCGGTACCAGCGAACGGCTTCGGCGTAACTTTGCGGGACACCCAGACCGTTGGCGTACAACACCGCCAAGTTGAACTGGGCCCGAACGTGACCCTGCCCGGCCGCCCGCTGGTACCAGTCGGCGGCTCGAGCATAATCCCGGTCTACTCCCAAACCTCCGTCATACAGCACGCCCAGATTGAACTGCGCCTCAGCCCGGCCCTGCTCGGCCAGCGGATGCCATTCCGACCATGCGGTCCGGTAATCGCCCTTGGCGAACGCGGCCATACCGACTAGGTAATCCGCCCGAACCGGCGTCATTCCCATCGTCAATCCCGCAAGAATAAGCACCTTACACCATGTCATCATGGATGTCCGCCCGTGATGCCCAAGAATGATTTCAGATGTATGAATCATACACCGTGTCACTCCCAAGAAACCATGCGGCCAAATGGGATGCTCCAAGAAAAGTTTCATCGTTGAGACAAAAAACGCCACCTCAAGGGTGGCGCTTCGATCCCGAACGGCCGATCAATACTTGAACAACAGACTCAGCATGTTCGTCCTGGCCAGGCGATCGGCCTCGCGATGGCAATCGAACCCCCATTCGGCCAGCGCCCGACCATCGTCCACCATCCGGTGGCCGACAAAACTGAACACGGCAAACTGGCTATCCGTGAATTCGTGCAGGCTATGCGGATCGGTAACCTTAAGCGCGACCTTGGCTTGGGCGACGCCCAGATCGACGTAGGACTTCAGACTATCGATCTGGAGTGCGACCCACTTCTCGAATTGCCCGACCACGAACTGGTTCGCTCGCGCCAAGGGCGCGACCAGCGGTTTGAATGGATCGGCAAACGCGGCAGACATCTCGTTCATGACATTCTCCCAATATTCAGTATGGCGCATGATTGCATGGTCCGAGTATAGCAAAATTTTGTTGCGATGCAACACAAAACTCCGCCCTCCGCTCCCTCCGAGAAACCATAAAAAATTTATGCTAAATGATATAATCTTTCGGCGGGACGGCCAGACAGAAGCAACTCCAAGCCACCACACCGCATCGGCCTTGCACAACCCAGGGATAACCACCATGCCAATCGGTACCACCATTACTGAATACATCATCGAGGAACAACGGCAAATCAAGGGCGTCTCGGGCGATTTCACCGCCCTGATCAACGACATCGTGATCGCCTGCAAAGCCATCTCCAGCGCCGTTCGCTACGGTAGCCTGGTAGGCGTTCTCGGTACCGCCGACACCGAGAACATTCAGGGCGAAACCCAGAAAAAACTGGATGTAATCTCCAACAATCTGTTCATCAAGCGCAACGAATGGGCCGGTCATGTCGCCGCCATGGCCTCCGAGGAGATGAACGACGTTTATCATCTGCCCGTTCAGTATCCACGCGGCAAATACCTGCTGGTCTTCGATCCGCTGGACGGCTCCTCCAACACCGACGTCAACGGCGCGGTCGGCACCATTTTCTCGATCATGCGCCGCCCCGAGGGCTCGACCGGCGAAGCCACCGAGGACGATTTCCTGCAACCGGGTTCCCGCCAAGTCTGCGCCGGTTATGCTCTGTACGGACCGTCCTCGATGATGGTGCTGACCACCGGTCACGGGGTCAACGGCTTCACTCTGGACCAACGCATCGGCGAATATATCCTGACCAATCCCGATATGCGGATTCTCCAAGATACTCAGGATTTCTCCATCAACACCGCCTACATGCGTTTCTGGGATCCCCCAGTGCGGCGTTATATCGACGAATGCCTGGCCGGTAAGGAAGGTCCGCGCCGCAAGGACTACAACATGCGCTGGGCCGGGGCGATGATCGCCGACGTGCATCGCGTGCTGTGCCAGGGCGGCGTGTTCCTGTATCCGATCGACCGCAAGCTGCGCTCCAAGAACCAGGAAGGCAAGCTGCGCCTGCTGTACGAAGCCAATCCGATGAGCTTCATCGTCGAGCAGGCCGGCGGGTTGGCCACCACCGGCACCCAGCGCATCATGGAGTTGCAACCCACCAACCTGCACCAGCGTTGCCCGGTGATCATGGGTTCCAAGAACGAGGTCGAACGGATCATTTCCTACCATCTCGAGGCCCAGTGATTCCGTAATCGGTTATCATTCCCTTCCGCTGCTTCTCGGGGATCGTCCATGGTTCCAGGGTAGGACGACCAAATCGAAGGGGCGGAGCGCGAGAATATCGATGGTTTTGCGCTCTGCCCCTTTTTCGTCACCGCTGTACTACACTTACCTATCCATACGCTCGCGCATCAGGTAAATGGTTAACCTCCATCAGGTCGTCTGAACCGCACGAAGAAAATTCGCCATGGAACCAAAAAATACTCGGGATTCGCTCGCCGGCAAGCTGCAACGCATCGAGGATCTCGCCGAAAAACTCGTCTACATCAAATGGAGCCGGGAATTCTTCGTGCTGCTGCAGAGGGCGGCCCAGGATATTCTGACCCTGACCCGTCCCCGGCCGGAGTGCCGCAGGATCGCGGTACTGGCCGAACGGCTCGAACAGCAGATCGCCGAATGTCTGGAGCAAGGCGGATTGCCCAAGGGCGCCGAACGGGAGCGCCTGATCGCGGTCGCGGACGCGCTCTGCCGCGCGGCGCCCACCCCGGACGACAGCGATCCGACCCAACCCACCGACTCGGGCACGCGCCGGCCGGCCGAAGCCTTCACCATCCCGTTATTTTCCAAGTGGGATCTTAGCGAACGAACGCAACCCGCCACCAGCGAAAGATCGGCCGCGGCGCTGTCGATCTGGCTAGTAGCGCCGGAAACCGCCCGCGAGATGGCCCGCAAGCTCGAACAACGAGGCGGCTTTCAGGTTCAGCTCTGCGCCAGCCTGGCCGAGATCCGCGTCCTGCTGGCACAGTCCCAGCAACCCCTCGCCCTCCTCATTGACGTGGATTATCTCGCCGACAACCAGACGACCCTGCAACAGATCGCCGCCTTGCGGCAATCGCTGGCCACAGAAATCCCGCTCTTCTTCCTGGCGGACCGCGGCGACATCACCGCCCGGCTCGAGGCCGTGGAAGCCGGTGGAACCGGTTACTTCCTCAAGCCGGCGGATATTCCGATGCTGCTGGAGGCGCTGGACGAACGGGTTCTGAAGCCCCTCAATCAACGAATTCTCATCGTCGACGACAGTCTGCCGACCGCCCGCGAGATCGCCCGCTGGCTGGACAGTCGCGGCATGGTCACCCAGGTGCTCGCCCAGCCCTTCCAGATCCTGCAGGCGCTTAGCAACTTCCAGCCCAGCCTGCTGATCATGAGTCTGGATCTGAAGGAAACCGATGGATTGACGCTGGCCCAGGCCATCCGCCAACACGAACTGTTCCGAGAGCTACCCCTGGTCCTGCTGTCGGCACAGAACGATATCGGCCAGCGGTTGTCCGCCTCAGGCATGAGCGGCGAGGCGTTTCTAGGCAAGCCTTTAAATCCCGAACAATTATTTTCCGCCGTCGCCAAGCGGCTGAGACAGGGACAAGGACTCTTTCGCAAGCTCAGCCAGCTCAGCAATCGCGATACCGTGAGCGGCCTGTACAACCGCCCGTATTTCCTCGCCCACCTGGAGCGGGCGCTGGTTGCCACCGCGGCCAACGCTCGACCGGTGGCGATCATGCTGATCGCTCTGGACAATCTCCGCGTTGTCGAAATTCAGGATGTTGCCGCAGCTGATGAAGTGATCGAACAAGCGGCCGCGCGACTGCGGGACACCCTTGGAACCGACCCGATCGCGGCCCGGTTCGGAGACGCCGTTTTCACGGTCCTGCTCGGCTTCATCAGCCAGGACGCCCTGCTCGCCACGGCGCGCGCCGTGCAGAACAGTTTGGAAAACGATCCCTATCGGACCGGCAACGATTTCCATTTACGGACCAGCATCGGCATCAGTATCGCCGGCACCGGCCTGCAAGACCCCGCCATGCTGATCCAGCAGGCCGATCTGGCCTGCGGCATGGCCCGGGACAGCAAGGACACCCGGATCCACGTTCATCATGCCAGAAGCGCCGAACAGGATGCGGACAGCCCGCGGCAGCGGCGGTTGATGGAAGAGATTCGCGAAGCCGTACAGCAGCAGCGGATGACCCTGCTGTTCCAACCGACCGTCAGCCTGCGCGGCGATACCACCGAGCGCTACGAAGTCCTGTTGCGGATGCGCAACCGCGAGGGCTGGGAACTGCTGCCGGAAACCGTATTCGCCCTAGTCAAGCGCCACCGGATCGGCATGGTGCTGGATCGCTGGGTCATCGCTCACTCGATCCGGGTCCTGCGCGAGCGGCAGGTGCGCGGGCAGTCGGCGATCCTGTTCATCAACATTTCGCCCACCATCCAGCAGGACGAGGAATTGCTGAATTGGCTGCAGGGCGGCCTGCGCAAAACCGGGGTACCCGCCGCCAGCCTCGTGTTCGAGATGGCGGAAACCACCGCCGAACTGAACAAGCAGGCCGTGCTTCCGTTCCTGAAAGGACTCAAGGAACTGGGCTGCGGCATCTCGCTGGACCATTTCAGCGGCCACGAGCGCGCGCAGGCGCTCGTCCAGCTGCTGCGGGTCGACTACGTCAAGCTGGACGGCCGATTTGCCCAGGATTTGCTCAACGACAAGGACCGGCAGGCACAACTGAGCCATTTGGCGCGCACCTTGGCAACCCTTGGAGTGACCACCATCGTCACCGGTATCGAGGACGCCATGACCCTCCCGGCGCTTTGGTCGTGCGGCATCGACTACGTGCAGGGATTCTTTCTACAACGGCCGCACACCGACATGAGTTACGACTTCGCACAACTGGTATTGTAATCGGTCATGCGAATCGACCCGGCGACCGGGTTGTTGGACGCGGCACGGTACTTGCCGTCGCCGAACTGTGACGACCGGCCAGCCGGCGTGGGGGTGGATCTGATCGTCGTCCACGGCATCAGCCTGCCGCCCGGTGAATTCGGCGGGTCTTGGATCGACGCGCTGTTCGCCAACACGCTCGATCCGGCCGCGCATCCCTATTTCCAGGCCATCGCCGGGCTGCGAGTGTCGGCCCATCTGCTGATCCGTCGGGATGGCGAATTGGCGCAATACGTGCCGTTCCACCGCCGAGCCTGGCATGCCGGCGAGTCGGTGCATGCCGGACGCCGCCGCTGCAACGATTTCAGCATCGGCGTCGAACTGGAAGGCGCCGACCATCTCCCGTACGACGACCGTCAGTACGAACGGCTGGCCGCGATCATCATGACCCTGCGGCGAGTCTATCCCGCCATCACGCCCGATCGCTTGACCGGTCACTCCGACATCGCGCCGGGCCGTAAGACCGACCCGGGACCGGCGTTCGACTGGACACGATTGCGCCACCTGCTGGCTGATGCCGGGGCGGCTAGATGAGACAGGCCGGGTCGGGGATATCATCCGCCGGCGACTTTAGTTCGACCGGCTCACGCTGGTCCCCACCGCCCAGCAGGGCCACCACCTGATCCATCCACGCCGCAACCAGTTCGGCGGCGGGCCGGTTTTCGCATAGATGGCACCCCTGGCCGGCCCAAAGGGCCATGAAATCGGTCAGGCCCTGCTCGGCGGCGGCCTGCCGCAGGTCCTGGGTCAGGAACAACTGGAACGGAAAGCCGGGCAATTCGGCCTCATGCGCGTGCAACTCGTTGACCAGCCGGTTGCGCAGCACCCGGCCATGGCGGCCGGTGAATACCCGGCTCAGGGTGGTGGCGATTTCGCTCCCCTGACTCAACAGCGCCTTGTAGGCGGGATGCGCGCCGCTTTCCGGACAAGCCAGGAAGGCGGTTCCCATCTGTACGCCGGCCGCGCCCAGAACCCGGGTCGCGGCGATTCCGCGCCCGTCCATGATGCCGCCGGCGGCGATAATGGGAACGGCGACATGCTTGGCCAATAACGGCACCAAGGTCAAGATGCCGACCAAACCTTGCTCGGGGTGACCGACGAAGGTGCCGCGATGCCCGCCGGCTTCGGCCCCCTGGGCGATGATGAAGTCTACCCCGCTTTCCTCCAGCACGATGGCTTCCAGGAGGTGGGTGGCGGTGCCCAGAAGAGTAATGCCGGCCTCCCGCAGCAGCGCCAGATATTCGGTGTCCGGCACGCCGAAAACGAAGCTCAGCACCGGCACCCGCGCCTCCAGGATCACGTCCAGTTGTTCGTCGAACCCCGGTGGCTCCGGCAGATCGGGGGGCTCCGGCGATAGTCCCAGTTCGGCGCGATAGGGTGCCAGCAATTCCCGGGCGCGGGCGATGCGGGCGGGGTCGGCACGGCTGGGACTTCTGGCCGCCAGATTGACGGCGAATGGCCGGTCGGTCAGGGTACGCATCTCGGTGATAGCCTGCCACAACTGCTCCGGTTGCAGATAGCCGCCCGCCAGGCAACCCAAACCACCCGCATTGCACACCGCCGCCGCCAGTTGGGGAGTGCCGGGACCGCCCGCCATCGGGGCCTGGATGATCGGATACCGGATGCCGAGCCGGTCGGTAAGTGGGGTGTTGGGCCAGTTCATGTCGGTTCGTAACTCGCGGTTGGGGTGTTGGGGTGGAAACGGAAATTTAGAGCCGTTCGTTATCCACTCGGTCCATAACTTTATTGCTGAACGGCAAACAGTACCGCGCATCATCGGGCACGCCAATGGAAACGCGTTTGGAAGTGGACTTGCTGATTACCAGCCTCGCATTACCGGTAAAATCGTGCCACATTCCAACTTCGATCAACCCACCCGACTCCTGATGCTCACCTTCCTCGACGAACCATGCCGGGGATGGATCTTCACCATATCCACGGCACATGAGGAAACGGACAAGGAACCCACGGCATGACGCTCTCCAGACCCATCGGCATCGACCTGTTCGCGGGCGCGGGTGGTTTGTCGCTCGGATTCGAACAAGCGGGCTTCGATGTTTCGGCGGCAGTCGAGATCGACCCGATTCACTGCGCGATTCACGAGTTCAATTTTCCCTACTCGACCACGATTTGCGCCAGCGTCGTCGAGCTGACTGGCGACGCCATCCGCCGCCGGGCGGGCATCGACGACCGGGAAATCGATGTCGTTTTCGGCGGCGCACCCTGCCAGGGATTTTCGCTGATCGGCAAGCGGGCGCTGGACGATCCCCGGAACCAGCTCGTATTCCACTACGTCCGCCTCGTCCGCGAATTACAGCCGAACTACTGCGTCTTCGAGAACGTTCCGGGGCTTACGGTCGGCCCGCACCAGCGGTTTCTGGGCGAATTGATCGAAGCATTTCAAGAGGCGGGTTACGACGTGCTCTTGCCCTACCGGGTGCTGAACGCCGCCGACTTCCGCGTTCCACAAGGCCGTCGCCGGCTGTTCCTGATCGGCGCGAAACAAGGGCTGCCGCTGCCCGCCTACCCAGCTCCGACCGGCAGGACGACCGTTGCCGAAGCCATCGACGATCTGCCGGACGCCGACCGCTTTCAGGAACTACTCGCTTCCGACTCGGTCGCCGTCGCTTTCGACACCTTTCATCCTTACGCGCGCCGTCTCCGAGGCTTGGAAAGCGATTCCGCCGATTATTCCCATCTGCGATTCTTCGATCCCGACCGACTGACCTCCAGCCTGCGAACCGAGCATACGGAACTGTCGCGTCGGCGATTTACCCAAACACCGCAAGGCAAGGTGGAACCGGTCAGTCGTTTTCACAAGCTCGCCCCGCACGGATTGTGCAACACGCTGCGCGCCGGCACGGACAGCGCGCGCGGGGCTTTCACCTCGCCGCGTCCGATCCACTACCGGTTTCCACGGGTGATCACGGTACGCGAAGCCGCGAGATTGCACTCCTATCCCGACTGGTTCCGCTTTCACGCGACCAAATGGCATGGTTTCCGGGAGATCGGCAACAGCGTTCCGCCGCTCCTCGGGCGCGCCGTGGCGGGCGAAATCATGAAGGTGCTCGGATGCATCGCGGAAAAACCGGAAAAGCCCCTGCTGCTCGGGCGCGGCAACGAAAGTTTGCTGAAATTCGACATGAGCGAGGCCGCCGCCTACTTCGGCGTACCGGTGAATACCATCGCCCAGAGGACCCGAAACACCGCGCGACGCGAACGGGCGGAGAAACGGCAAGTGGAGATGCCCGACGACCTACGCGCCTATGAAACCCGCGCCAGGTCATAATCGCAACTCCGCGCGATCCCGATATCCAGCAACCGTTCGCGAGGTCGCGGCAGCGCTTGCGGCGCGCTATGCCGACTTCGATCATTACAACCTCAAGGACCCGCTGGACGAACTGCTGTTCATCATTTGCAGCACCAAAACCGCCGAAACCAGTTACCGCGCCACGTTCGACCAGCTCAAGGAGGCTTTTCCGACCCCGCGCGATTTGGCGGAGGCGCCGGCGGAATACATCGCCAAACCCATCGCCGCCGGAGGGCTGTCCGGCAAAAAATCCAGATCCATTCGCGCGCTGCTCGACGCCGTCACCGCCCGCTTTGGCACCCCCACTCTCGAACCGCTGCGGGACATGGACGACCACGACGCCGAAGCGTTCTTGACCTCATTGCCCAACGTCGGCAAAAAAGTAGCGCGTTGCGTGCTGTTGTATGCGCTCGAACGGCAGGTTTTCCCGGTCGACACACACTGTTGGCGAATCGCTCGCCGGCTCGGCTGGGTACGCCGCACGCAGAAGGATGGCCGCTGCGCGCCGCGCGACGCCGACCGCCTTCAGGCTAGGATTCCACCCGAATTACGCTTCTCGCTACATGTCAACTTGGTCTCGCTCGGCCGCGAAATCTGCACGGCGAACAAACCGAGCTGCGCCGCCTGTCCGATTAACACCTGGTGCCAACGGATCGGGACAAAAGCCACCCCGACCAAAAGTACAGACCGCGGCAACGCACGCTTCGGGTAAAATTCGGATGTTTCCAATTCCACCCCAGATCTCCGATGCCTACCTTCCTCGACGAACTCAACCGCCGGCGCACCTTCGCCATCATCTCCCACCCCGACGCCGGCAAGACCACCCTGACTGAAAAATTGTTGCTGTTCGGCGGCGCCATCCAACTCGCCGGCACGATCAAGGGCCGCAAAGCCGCCCGTCACGCCACCAGCGATTGGATGGAGCTGGAACAGCAGCGCGGCATCTCGGTCACCTCCTCGGTCATGCAGTTCCCCTACCGCGACCGCATCATTAATCTGCTCGACACGCCCGGTCACGAGGATTTTTCCGAGGATACCTACCGCACCCTGACCGCCGTGGACTCGGCGCTGATGGTGATCGACTGCGCCCGAGGTGTCGAGGAGCGCACCATCAAGTTGATGGAAGTCTGCCGGTTGCGCGACACCCCAATCTTCACCTTCATCAACAAGCTGGATCGGGACGGCCGCGAACCGATCGAACTGCTCGATGAGGTGGAGGAGATTCTCAAGATCCGCTGCGCGCCGGTCACCTGGCCCATCGGCATGGGCCGGGAGCTGAAGGGCGTCTATCATCTCGACCAGGATTTCATCCACCTCTACGATCCCACCCGCGACGGCCGCATCAACACCGGCCGCACCATTCAAGGTCTCGACAACCCCGAAGTCGATCAGGCGCTGGGCGTGGACCGAGCGTGCGCCCTGCGCGACGAAATCGAACTGGTGCGCGGCGCCAGCCACGCTTTTGACCTGAAGGAATACTTGGCGGGACGATTGACCCCGGTGTTCTTCGGCTCGGCGCTGACCAACTTCGGCGTACAGGAAATGCTGGACGGCTTCGTCGAACACGCTCCACCGCCCCGGCCATGCGCCGCCGTCGACCGCGAAGTCACCCCCGAGGAAGAAGCGTTCACCGGTTTCGTGTTCAAGATTCAAGCGAACATGGACCCGCAGCACCGCGACCGCATCGCGTTCCTGCGCATCTGCTCCGGCAGTTACCAGCCCGGTGTGAAGGTTCGTCACGTCCGCCTAGGCCGCGAGATCAAAATCGCCGATGCGCTGACGTTCATGGCCGCCGAACGCGAGCACGTCGAAGCCGCCTATGCTGGCGACATCATCGGCCTGCACAATCACGGCACCATCCGTATCGGCGACACCTTCACCCAGGGCGAGGAATTGCGCTTCACTGGCATTCCCGATTTCGCCCCGGAACTGTTCCGCCGCGCCCGCTTGCGCGATCCGCTGAAGATGAAGGCCTTGCAAAAAGGGCTGGAACAACTCTGCGAGGAAGGCGCGACGCAACTCTTTCGCCCGCTCAACAGCAACGACCTGATTCTCGGCGCGGTCGGGGTATTGCAGTTCGATGTGGCCGCCTTTCGTTTGCGCGGCGAATACGGGGTCGAATGCGGCTTCGAGAACGTCAACGTCAATACCGCCCGCTGGGTGAGCTGCGCCGACGCCAAGCGCTTCGAGGAATTCAAGAACAAACTGCACGACAACCTGGCGCTCGACCATCACGGCGAACTGGTCTATATCGCCCCAACCCGGGTCAACCTGCAACTGACCCAGGAGCGCTGGCCGGAAGTCCGTTTCGCCGCTACCCGCGAGCACGGGTTGCGCTGAGCCATGCGCCATGTGTTGCAACGGCTGGTCCGCGGCTTGTTCCGGCGGCTGTTCCGGGTGGAGCTGCGCGGCTGGGAATATTACCCGCACGACGAACGCCGACTGCTGATCGTCGCTAACCACGTCTCCTATCTGGATGGGGCACTGCTGGCGGCGTTCCTGCCGGACGTGCCGATCTTTGTGATCAACACCCACATGGCCCGGCACTGGTGGGTCAAGCCGTTCATCGCCGTCACTCGCCACATCAGCATCGACCCGACCAATTCGCATTATCTGAAAACTCTGATCCAACACCTCAAAGCCGGCGAGCGGGTGGCGGTGTTCCCGGAAGGACGGATCAGCGTCACCGGGGCGCTGATGAAGATCTACGAAGGGCCGGCATTGGCCGCCGACAAGGCCGACGCCGCTCTGCTGCCGGTCTACATCGAGGGCGCCCAGTACAGCCTGTTCTCCCGATTGCAAGGCATTGTCCGCCGCCGACCGTTTCCGCGCATTCGCCTGACCCTGCTGCCGCCGCGCCGGCTGACCGCCTCGGCCGCCGGCAACGGCCGCGCCCGCCGCCAACAACTCGGCCGGCAACTGGACGAACTGATGGTCGAACTCGCCTACGCCGGGATGGCGATCGATCGACCACTGGTGATGGCCCTGCTGGAAACCTGGGAGCGACATGGCGGCGGGCGGGTAATTCTCGAAGACGCCCAGCAGCAGCAACTCGGCTGGCGGGCGCTGTTCGCCCGCGCTTTCATTCTCGCCGACCTCCTGAATGCGGAGTGCGCCGGCCAGAAGAACGTCGCCCTGCTACTGCCGAACGCGGCAACGACGGTGATTGCCTTCATCGCGCTGCACTTGAGGGGGCAGGTGCCGGTGGTGCTCAACTTCACCGCCGGCAGTCACGACCTGCTGGACGCTTGCTTCATCGCCGAGGTGCGGACGGTCTGCACCTCGCGGGCCTTCGTGGAGACCGCCAGTCTGGGGCTACAAGTCGCCGCGCTGGGCGAGCAGGTCCAGGTGGTGTTTCTGGAAGATTTACGGCCGCGGGCGACCCTGTCGGCGCGGCTGCGCGGGCTGGGACGGGCGCTGATCCCGGAGCGGAGTTTTCGTCGGCTGGCCGGACCAGTGCGCGCCGACGATCCGGCGGTAATCCTGTTCACCTCCGGGTCCGAGCGGGAACCGAAGGGCGTGGTGCTCACCCACCGCAACCTGCTGGCCAACGCAGCCCAAGCGCGCGCCGTGCTGGACATCACCCCGCGCGACGTCATTCTGAATGCCCTGCCGATGTTCCACGCCTTCGGCCTGACCACCGCCACCCTGACGCCGTTGCTACTCGGAACCCGGGTCATTCTTTATCCCTCGCCGCTGCACTACCACATCATCCCGGAGTTGAGCTACGAGCGCCGCGCCACGGTTCTGTTCGGCACCAACACTTTCCTGATGGGCTACGGCCACCACGCCGATCCCTACGATTTCTTCAGCGTGCGGTTGGTGATCATGGGCGCCGAACCCCTGCGGGAGGAAACCCGCCAGATGTGGAGCGAGAAATTCGGTATCCGCATCAGCGAGGGCTACGGCCTGACCGAGACCAGCCCGGTGCTGGCCACCAACAGCCGCCGCCACCATCGCGGAGGCACGGTCGGCAAGTTGCTGCCGGGTCTGGAATACTATCTGGAACCGGTGGAAGGCATCGCCGACGGCGGGCTGCTGTGCGTCCGGGGAGCGAACGTCACATCCGGCTATCTGCTGCCCGACCCGCCGGGCGGCATGATCCCGCCCCACACCGACCGGGGAGCGGGCTGGCACAACACCGGCGACATCGTCCGTATTGACGGCGACGGTTTCGTCACCATCCTTGGCCGGGCCAAGCGCTTCGCCAAGCTGGGCGGCGAGATGATCTCGCTGGCCATGGTCGAGCAACTGGCCGCCGGTTGCTGGCCCGGGGACCAGCATGCCGCTCTCAACCTGCCGGACCCGGTCAAGGGCGAGAACATCGTGCTGCTGACCACCCACCGAGACGCCGACCGGCGAGACTTGATCGATGCCGCGCACCGGGAAGGGCTGGGCGAGCTGTACATCCCTCGGCGGGTACTGACTGTGAGCGAAATACCGCTGCTCGGTTCCGGCAAGCCCGACTATCCGGGCACCCGCCGGCTAGCGGAAGAACTGATTGCACTATCGGTCGAGACCGGCTCCAAGTCCGGTTGAATCATTGGCAAGCCAGTTTTCCCGGAAGATCGCGCAAGGGCACTGGGACGAAAATCGACCCCGGGGCTCAACTATCGAACCCAGCCGTTGTCATTGCCCTGAATACCGGCACCGACAGGTAAACACCATTTGTCTCCACAGCACCTTCAACCCAACCTTGGAACCGCAGACGGCGGGTTGTTCATTCTTGGCAGTCGCATCGCTCGAACAACATATCCCAAACGTTGTATCCCAGGCTCCAACCACGCTGTTCGAATTTTGTCGGCGACCGATAGGCTGGGCGCAACGCGAAACCGTCCCCAGTTGCCCTGTTCGTCAGTCCGGAAGCAGCGCTTAGAACGTCCAGAATGGAACGGGCATAGTCCTCGCAATCGGTGGCGACGTGCAATTGTCCGGCTGGTTTGAGCTTGCGAACCAGCAGAGAAACGAATGGCGGTTGAATGAGACGACGCTTGCGATGTCGCGCCTTCGGCCATGGATCGGGAAAGAAGATTTGAACGCGATCCAGGCACTCGTCCGGCAACTGCCGTTCCAGTATCTCCACGGCATCGGCACACATGATGCGAAGGTTGGTCAGTCCCAGTTCGACGGCCCGCAGAAGCAGGTGCCCGATACCTGGGAGGTAAACTTCGATCCCCAGGTAATCCATCTCCGGATCGGCTGCCGCCATCGCGGCCAGCGACTCGCCATTGCCAAAACCGATCTCCAAAACGAGCGGCGCGCGCCGGCCGAACAGGTTCGCTGGATTCAGCGCAATGCCAGCCTCAACGCCGAATCGTTCCCACGACTCCACGAGCGCCCGTTGCTGGGCACGAGTCATCCGACCCCCGCGACGAACAAAACTGCGGATTCGCCGCGGCCAATCCACAGCGTCATTCAAATCATCTGAAGCAGACATGATTCCCGAAGAACCGTTTGCGATATCGGCCCGATTCATTTCAAACCTTGATTAACCAGTTGATCGAGTAAATGGGGTGCGGTTACCCCATGTTCGGAAAAATGCCAAAATAATTGCATGAACAAAAAAAAATGCCCTACAATAATCACGTGGTTCCAGATCACGAATTTCCCAACGAAACTAAACAACGGTACCCGCAAGACCATGAGTGACAGCATCGACGACATCATCAACTCCTCTTCCATTGAGGAACTCAAAATCCTGATCAATAAAGCCGAGGTCGCGATCGACCAAAAGAAGGCCAGTGAAATCGTCAGCCTTCGCGATCAAATGTTCAAGATGGCCGATGTGTACGACATGACGCCGGAGGAAGTTCTCAGCTTTTCCGGTCGTAGACGCAAATCCGTCGGCATCCCAAAATACCGCAATCCTGAGAATCCCGAGCAGACTTGGACCGGTCGCGGCAAAAAGCCGGGTTGGCTCAAGCTGGCAGCGGATCCGGAGTCTTTCCGCATCCCTGAGTAATTGCAACCAGATCATGCTCCTGCCAGATTCGGATTCACCTAAATCTTGCAAGGGGCATGCTTTGTCGCTAAGATACCGCCTCCGCCGATTTGCTTCAATAAGGATACGCGGAGTCACGCGGCGGGTGTAGTTCAATGGCAGAACCTCAGCTTCCCAAGCTGATGGCGTGGGTTCGATTCCCATCACCCGCTCCAGAACGAACGTGAGGGTTACGCGGTAGCGTAACCCTTTAGTTTTTTCAGACATCCTTCAGCATTCCCGAAACGGGCCGGCCTCATGTGGCGACCCAGGCCTTTTGTCCACCCCATGGGAGAATGCCAACCATGATTCACGTCGCGATCGCCGGCGCCGCCGGTCGCATGGGCCGCAATCTGCTTGATGCCTGCGCCCAGGCCGAAGGCGTTCGCTGTACCGCCGCCTCGGAATATCCCGGCAACCCGTCGATCAGCGCCGATGCCGGCGAGGTTGCGGGCATCGGCTGTTTGGACGTCCCGATCACGGCCGATCTGGCGTCGCTGACCGATCACTTCGACGTGTTGATCGACTTCACGCGCCCGGCGGCGACGCTGGCCCATCTGGCCCTCTGCCACGCGGCCGGCAAGGCGATGGTAATCGGTACCACCGGCTTCTCGACCGAACAGAAAACCGAAATCGCCCGCGCCGCCGAACGCATCCCCATCGTGTTCGCTCCCAACATGAGCGTCGGAGTCAACCTCTGCTTCAAACTGCTGGAAATGGCGGCGCGAGTCTTGGGAGACAGCGTCGACATTGAGATTCTGGAAGCCCACCACCGCCACAAGGTGGATGCGCCCTCCGGCACCGCCTTGGCCATGGGCCAAGTCATCGCCGGAGCGCTCGGGCGGGATCTGGAACGATGCGCGGTCTACGGCCGGGAAGGCGTCACCGGCGAGCGCGACCGCGCCACCATCGGTTTCGCCACCGTGCGGGCCGGCGACATTGTCGGCGAACACACCGTGCTATTTGCCGATGTGGGCGAGCGTATCGAGATTACCCATCGTGCCTCCAGTCGGATGACTTTCGCCAAGGGCGCGGTGCGGGCCGCCGCCTGGCTAGCCGGCCGCAAACCCGGCCTCTTCGACATGCGGGACGTGCTCGGCCTGCGCTGAGGCGGTCATCGACCGATGCGCCCGGATATGGCTAGAGCGGCGCGGCGCGATTTGGTAGACTCGGCGCCCAGTTAGAGACACACCCTTTTGCACCGTGCCAAAGGAGCGGGTTTCCCACCGCTCCTTTCTTGCGTGCGTCTGTTCTGGAGGCTTCCTTGAGGAAACCCGCGCTTCTGGCCCTAGAAGACGGTAGTCTGTTCCGGGGCGAGTCCATCGGCGCCGATGGCCACGCCCCGGGCGAAGTCGTTTTCAATACCTCGATCACCGGCTATCAGGAAATCCTGACCGATCCTTCCTATTGCCACCAGATCGTCACGCTGACCTATCCTCACATTGGTAACGTCGGCACCAACCGAGGTGACGAGGAAGCGCCCCGCATCCACGCCAGCGGTCTGGTGGTGCGCGATTGTCCGCGCGTCGCCAGTAATTGGCGCAACCAACAACCGTTGGAGCATTATCTGCGCGAGCGTGGCGTCGTCGCCATCGCCGGTATCGATACGCGGCGTTTGACCCGGTTGCTGCGGGAAAAAGGTGCTCAAAACGGCTGCCTGATGGCCGGCGATCCTCTCGACGTCCAACGGGCCTTGCAACTGGCCCGTGAATTTCCTGGCCTAAAAGGCATGGATCTTGCTAAGGTGGTAAGCGTTTCGGCGCCTTACGAATGGAATGAGGGTACCTGGCAACTGGCTGGTGACCGATTTCCGACCGTGCGCGATGCGCGCCATCATGTGGTTGCCTACGACTATGGCATCAAGCGCAACATCCTGCGGATGCTGGTGGACCGCGGCTGCCGGCTCACCGTTGTGCCGGCCCAGATGCCGGCGCGCGAGGTCTTGCGACTGAATCCGGACGGGGTGTTTTTGTCCAACGGACCCGGCGATCCGGAACCTTGCGACTATGCCATTGCCGCCATCCGCGAGTTGCTGGACCATGGCGTGCCGATGCTTGGAATCTGCCTCGGCCACCAATTACTCGGGTTGGCCAGCGGGGCACGGACCGTCAAGATGAAATTCGGCCATCACGGCGGCAATCATCCGGTACTGGATCTGGATAGCGGACGGGTGATGATCAGCAGTCAGAATCACGGCTTCGCGGTGGACGAAGCCACCTTGCCGACCAATCTGCGTCCCACGCACCGCTCGCTGTTCGACGGCTCGCTGCAAGGGATCGCTCGCACCGACCGACCGGCTTTCAGCTTCCAGGGACATCCCGAAGCCAGTCCCGGCCCGCACGATGTGGCGCCGCTGTTCGATCGGTTCCTCGCGTTGTTGGAAGCTCGCGTCGCCGCGCGGTCCTAGGATTGCTCGCTTCGTTTCCGCTCGCGGTTTTTCCCCAGGTAGAGTCATGCCCAAGCGTACCGATTTACACAGCATCCTGATCATCGGCGCCGGTCCCATCGTGATCGGTCAAGCCTGCGAGTTCGACTATTCCGGCGCGCAGGCTTGCAAGGCGTTGCGGGAAGAAGGATATCGGGTGATCCTGGTCAACTCCAACCCCGCCACCATCATGACCGACCCTAATATGGCCGATGCCGTGTACATCGAGCCGATTCATTGGCGGACGGTATCCCACATCATCGCCCGCGAACGCCCCAGCGCCCTGTTGCCGACCATGGGTGGCCAGACGGCGTTGAACTGCGCGCTGGATCTGTTCCGCCATGGCGTGCTGGAGCAGTACGGGGTGGAGATGATCGGCGCCTCGCCCGACGCCATCGACATGGCCGAGGATCGCGACCGCTTCCGTAAGGCGATGCGCGAGATCGATCTGAAAACCCCGCGCTCGGTGATCGCCCACACCATGGAAGAAGCGCTGGCCCAACATGCCGAGATCGGTTTTCCGACCATCATCCGACCTTCTTTCACCTTGGGCGGCAGCGGCGGCGGCATCGCCTACAACCGCGAGGAACTGGTGGAAATCCTCGAACGCGGCCTCGATCTGTCGCCGGTCAGCGAAGTCTTGCTTGAAGAATCAGTGCTGGGTTGGAAAGAGTTCGAGATGGAGGTGGTGCGCGACCGGGCCGATAACTGCATCATCGTTTGCTCCATCGAAAATCTCGACCCGATGGGGGTGCATACCGGGGATTCGATAACGGTCGCCCCGGCGCAAACGCTCACCGACAAGGAATACCAGATCATGCGCGACGCCTCGCTGGCGGTATTGCGCAAGATCGGCGTGGACACCGGCGGCTCCAACGTCCAGTTCGCTATCAATCCGGAAGACGGTCGCATGGTCATCATCGAGATGAATCCGCGCGTTTCCCGTTCCTCGGCGCTGGCGTCCAAGGCTACCGGTTTCCCCATCGCCAAGGTCGCCGCCAAACTGGCGGTCGGCTACACGCTCGACGAACTCAAGAACGAAATCACCGGCGGCCGTACCCCAGCCTCGTTCGAGCCGAGCATCGACTACGTCGTGACCAAGGTACCGCGCTTCAACTTCGAGAAATTTCCGCAGGCCGACCCCCGGCTGACCACCCAGATGAAATCGGTCGGCGAGGTGATGGCCATCGGCCGCACTTTCCAGGAATCGGTACAGAAGGCGTTGCGGGGTCTGGAAATCGGGACCGATGGGTTCAATGAAGTCCTCGATGGTGGGCATCCCGATCCCCATATGGTTCTGAAGCACGAGCTCGGCATGCCCGGTCCCCGGCGGTTGTGGTTTGTCGCCGAGGCGTTTCGGCTGGGCTATTCGGTCGAAACCCTGTACGAACTGACCCGGATCGATCCCTGGTTTTTGGCGCAGATCGAAGAACTGGTCCAGATTGCCGGCGAGACGCGCGCGCTTGGCCCGGCGGCCTTGCGAGATCGGAAGCGGCTATTTTTCCTCAAGCGCAAAGGCTTTTCCGACAGCCGGCTGGCCACTCTGACCGGTGCCACCGAAACCGACGTTCGCCGGTTGCGCGAGGAACTGGACGTACATCCGGTTTACAAACGGGTGGATTCCTGCGCCGCCGAATTCGCCACCAGCACCGCCTATTTATATTCCACATACGAGGAAGAGTGCGAGGCCGAACCGACCGACCGCGCCAAGATCATGGTGCTGGGCGGCGGTCCCAACCGCATCGGTCAGGGTATCGAATTCGACTATTGTTGCGTCCACGCCGCTCTGGCGCTGCGCGAGGACGGCTACGAGACCATCATGGTCAACTGCAACCCGGAAACGGTGTCCACCGACTTCGATACCTCCGACCGCCTGTATTTCGAGCCGCTGACCCTGGAGGACGTGTTGGAGATCGTTCGCAAGGAACAGCCCAAAGGCGTGATCGTCCAGTTCGGCGGCCAGACGCCGCTAAAACTGGCGCGACCGCTGGAATCCAGCGGCGTGCCGATCATCGGAACCAGCCCCGATGCCATCGACCGCGCCGAGGATCGCGAACGATTCCAGCAGATGATCGAGCGGCTCGGCTTGCTACAACCGCCCAACCGCACCGCTCGCGAACCGGAAGCGGCGGTCCGGCTGGCCCGGGAAATCGGCTATCCGCTGGTGGTGCGGCCTTCCTACGTACTGGGCGGCCGGGCGATGGAAATCGTTCATCAGGAGGAAGACCTGCGCCGCTACATGCGGGAAGCCGTGCAGGTTTCCAACGACTCGCCGGTGCTGCTGGACCGCTTTCTCAGCGATGCGGTCGAGGTGGACGTCGACGCTCTCAGCGACGGTCGCGAGGTCATCATCGGAGGCATCATGGAGCACATCGAGGAGGCCGGGGTACATTCCGGCGATTCCGCCTGCTCGCTGCCACCGTACTCGCTAAGCCCAGCGATCCAGGATCGACTGCGCGCTCAGGTACGGGCGATGGCGCTGGAATTGGGCGTGGTTGGTTTGATGAACACCCAGTTCGCCATCCAGGGCGACGACATCCACGTGCTGGAAGTGAATCCGCGCGCCTCTCGGACGGTTCCTTATGTCTCCAAGGCCACCGGCCGGGCGCTGGCCAAGATCGCCGCCCGCTGCATGGTCGGTCAAGGCTTGCGCGAGCAAAAGGTATCGGGCGAGGTGATTCCCGCCTATTATTCGGTCAAGGAAGCGGTGTTCCCCTTCGTTAAATTCCCTGGTGTCGATCCTTTATTGGGGCCGGAGATGAAATCGACCGGCGAGGTGATGGGAGTGGGGCGCAGCTTCGGCGAGGCCTTCGCCAAGGCACAGCTTGCGGCGGGCGATCAGTTGCCGCGCGGCGGCCGGGCTTTCATCAGCGTGCGCGACGCCGACAAGTCGAAAGTCGTCGATGTGGCCCGCGATCTGGAACGGTTCGGTTTTGCCCTGGTCGCCACCCGGGGCACGGCCATTGCCCTGCGCAACCATGGCCTCGATTGTGAAACCGTCCATAAGGTCGGCGAGGGTCGACCGCACATCGTGGACCTGATCAAGAACGACCAAATTCACTTGATCGTCAATACGACCGAGGGCAAGCAGGCTATTGCCGATTCCTTTTCCATCCGCCGCGAAGCCTTGATGCACAAGGTCAGTTATACCACCACCATCGCCGCCGCGCGGGCGACCTGTCAGGCCCTGCGCGAACTCGACAACGGGAGTGTGAACTGCCTCCAAGATCTGCACCGGGAACTGCACCCATGACCAAGAGAGTACCGATGACCGTCGTTGGAGCCACCCGACTCCGCGCGGAACTGCAAGAACTAAAGGCGGTGTCGCGACCGCGGGTTATCGCTGCCATCGCCGAGGCCCGCGCCCACGGCGACCTGAAGGAAAACGCCGAATATCACGCCGCCCGCGAACAACAGAGCTTCATCGAGGGCCGGATCGCCGAGATCGAATCCAAACTGGCTCACGCCCAGATCATCGACGTGACTGCGCTGCCACTCTCGGACAAGGTGGTATTTGGCTCGACGGTTTTGCTGACCGAGGAAGACAGCGAAGAGGAAAAGCGTTATCAAATCGTCGGCGAGGACGAGGCCAGCATCAAGGATGGCAAGATTTCCTTCGGCTCGCCCATCGCTCGCGCGATGATCGGGAAATTCGTTGGCGATGTCGTCGATGTCCACACGCCTGGCGGCCTCAAGACCTACGAGATCGTCGACGTGCAATACGTCTGATCGGAGTTCGCGATGAATCCGCCAAGCTTGCCGCTCTCCCGGCGCCGCTTCCTGGGCGTATTGGCCGGCGGTCTGCTGCTGGTTGGCTGGGCATTCTCCGTCCGGGCGGCCGACGAACTGGCTGATACCGTGGACAAGGTCAGGGCCAGTATCGTGGCGGTCGGTACGTTGCAGGCGACCCGGCAACCACCAGCCAAGTTCCAGGCCACCGGCTTCGTGGTCGCCCAGGGCCAGCACGTCATCACCAACGCCCACGCGCTGCCGGATTTCCTCGATACCCAGAATCGGGAAATGCTGGTAGTGTTGATCGGTCAGGGCAAGCAGGTCGAGTCGCGGCTGGCGACCAAGATTGCGACCGATCCCGAGCATGATCTGGCCCTGCTGGAAATCGCGGGGACACCGCTGCCGGCGCTGCGGTTGGGTGAATCGCGACGCTTGCGCGAAGGACAGGACATCGCCTTTACCGGATTCCCCATCGGCGTCGTGCTGGGTCTGTTTCCGGTCACCCACACCGGCATCATTGCCGCCATCAGCCCGGTCGCCATCCCCGTGCCGGCGGCGGGCCAACTCGATGCGACCACGATGAAGCGCCTGAAGAACGAACCTTACGAGGTGTTGCAACTGGATGCCACCGCCTATCCGGGTAACAGCGGCAGCCCGTTGTACGAACCGCGCACCGGACGGGTGATTGGCGTCATCAACAAGGTATTCGTGCAGGAAAGCAAGGAAACCCTCCTGGCAAAGCCCAGCGGAATCACTTACGCGATCCCGATCCGCTACGCTCAGGCGCTACTCAAGCGAGTCGGATTGTCGGAAAACTGAAACCCAACACGCGGCTTGTCAAGGTCGGTGTTTGGTATTTATAATGATCATTCATGTTTTCGGGCGATTAGCTCAGCGGGAGAGCACTGTCTTCACACGGCAGGGGTCGCTGGTTCGAACCCAGCATCGCCCACCAAACACCAGATAGAAAAAAAGCCGTCCATCAGGAACGGCTTTTTTCATTCAGATTCGGGATTTGGCGTGACGACCTTGCACGGAAACGACGAAGTACCTCAAACCCACTCTTCCTGAGTCCTCCTCGCCGCGGCTGTTTCCTCGGCCACCTTGTCATGCTCGATCATGGCATACGCGGAATGGTTATGGATGGACTCAAAGTTTTCCGATTCCACCGAATACGCCGCGACCCGATCATCCTGATTCAACTTGGCGGCTATATCGCGCACCATGTCCTCGACGAACTTGGGATTCTCGTAGGCTCGTTCGGTGACGTATTTCTCGTCCGGCCGCTTGAGCAACCCGTAGAGCTCGCAGGATGCTTCCTTCTCCACCAGATCGATAACGTCCTCGATCCAGATGAACCCCCGCGCGCGCACGTTGACGGTCACGTGCGAACGCTGGTTGTGCGCACCGTATTTGGAAATCTTCTTCGAACAGGGGCACAGACTGGTGACTGGCACCACCACCTTGAGATTCATGGCCGGCTGGCCATCGCGGATTTCGCCCACGAACGTCACCTCGTAATCCATCAGACTCTGAACTCCCGATACCGGCGCCGCCTTGGTGACAAAATAGGTAAAGGTCATTTCGATGTGACCCGCCTCGGCCTCCAACCGGTCGGTCATCTCCATCAGCATATCCTTGAAAGAATCCACCGAGATCTCGCGCCCCGGCACGTTCAAGATTTCCACAAAGCGCGACATGTGCGTGCCCTTGAAGTTGTGGGGCAGATTCACGTACATGTTGAACGTGGCGATGGTGTGCTGCTCGCCGCCGCTGCGGTCGCGAACCCTAACCGGATGGCGGATATCCTTGATGCCGACCTTGTTGATCGCCAGCCGCCGGGTATCGGCGCTGTTCTGCACGTCGGGAATGTGGATCACCGTGGGCATGGCCGCGGAACTCATCATCAATGGCTTCATGCAATCCTCTCAACGGCGCACGCGCGCCTTGGTTCAAGACTCGTCGCCGGGACCGGTCCATGCGGCCGCGGGGTTTTGATCGCCCCTTCTTGGATTGTCGATCCGACCGTTAATTCCCGAGTAAGAAACTCAGACATCGGTCGCCGCAATCGCCGGGACCGCCACGCCCCACTCGGCCAGTTGCCGGAACACGCCGTCCGCATTCAAACCGCATTCCGCCAACAATTCCCCGCGTTCGCCCTGATCGACAAAGCGATCCGGGAGACCGATGTGACGAACCGGAACCTCGATCCCCCGCGCCGCCAGACACTCGGACACCGCGCCGCCCGCGCCGCCGGCCACCGTATTCTCTTCCAGCGTCACCAGCCAGCGGTGTTCGGTCGCCAACCCGACCACCATGGCATCGTCCAGCGGCTTGACGAACCGCATGTTGACCACCGTCGCATCCAGTCGTTGCCCCACGGCCTCGGCGACTTCGACCATGCTGCCGAACGCCAGCAGCGCCAGTTCTCGGCCGCGCCGCCGGATTTCAGCCTTGCCCAGCGGCAATGCTCGCATCTCCCGTTCCACCGGTCTCCCCGATCCCTTGCCGCGCGGATAGCGCACCGCGGCCGGCTGGTTCAACTGGAATCCGGTATAGAGCATCTGCCGGCACTCGTTCTCGTCCGCCGGCGCCATCACCACCAGATTGGGAATGCAGCGGAGATAGCTGCAATCGAAGCTGCCGGCGTGGGTCGGTCCGTCCGGACCCACCAGGCCAGCGCGGTCGATGGCGAACAGCACCGGCAGGTTCTGCAGGGCGACATCATGAATCAATTGATCGTAGGCGCGTTGTAGGAAGGTGGAATAGATCGCCACCACCGGCTTGAGCCCGTCGCAGGCCAGACCGGCGGCCAGCGTGACCGCGTGTTGCTCGGCGATCGCGACGTCGAAATAGCGATCCGGAAACCGCTCGGAAAACTCCACCAGCCCAGACCCTTCCCGCATCGCCGGAGTGATGCCGATCAGCCGCTCGTCTCGTTCGGCCATGTCGCACAGCCACTCGCCGAACACCTGGGTATAGGTCGGCCCACCCACGGGTTTGGCCGGCTTCAGCCCGCAGGCCGGGTCGAAGACGCCGACCCCGTGGTAGTCGACCGGCTCGTCCTCGGCCAGCTTGTAACCCTTGCCCTTGCGGGTGACCACATGCAGCAACCGCGGCCCCCTGAGCGACCGCAGATTGCGCAGAGTTTGAACCAGGGTCGGCAGATCGTGGCCGTCCACCGGTCCGAAATAGTTAAAATCCAATTCCTCGAACAGGGTACCCGGGGCAAACATGCCCTTGACGTGTTCCTCGGCGCGACGGGCGACCTCGAGCATCGGCGGCACGTGGCTGAGCACTTTTTTGCCTCCCTCGCGGACGCTGGAAAAGAATCGGCTGGTCAACAATTTGGTGAGATGCGCCGACAGGGCGCCGACGTTCGGCGAGATCGACATCTCGTTGTCGTTGAGCACCACCAGCAAGTCGCTCTTCAGATGACCCGCATGGTTGAGCGCTTCGAAGACCATGCCGGCAGTCATCGCCCCATCGCCGATTACCGCCACGATCCGGCGGTCGCTGCCGGCCCGCTCGGCGGCGATGGCCATGCCCAGCGCGGCGCTCAGCGAGGTGCTGGAATGACCGACGCCAAAGGTGTCGTAGGGACTCTCGCTGCGCCTGGGGAAACCGGCGACGCCGCCCCGGCGCCGCAGGGAATCCATGCGCGCCCGACGGCCGGTCAGGATCTTGTGCGGGTAGGTCTGATGGCCCACGTCCCAGACCAACCGGTCCTCGGGCGTATTGAAGACGTAGTGCAGGGCGATGGTCAGTTCCACGGTACCCAGATTGGCGGAAAAATGCCCGCCGGTCCTAGCCACGGTCTCGATCAGGAATTCGCGCAATTCCTGAGCCAGCGCCGGCAGGCGAGCCTCCGGTAATTGGCGCAGTTCCAGGGGCGTATCGATCTGCTCCAGCAGCGGAAAGGCGGATCCGGTGGTCATCGTAACTAGGTTCGTACCCGTTCGCGGTAGGGTGAGTGGATGAGTGGATGCCATTGAGTGGATGCCATTGGATTCTCGACCGGCCGGCCAGGCGGGTTCGTCGGCGCTCAATAGGCCCGTTCGACGATATAGCCGGCGATCCAGCGCAAGGGGTCGGCTTCGGCTCCCAGGGATTCCAGGCTCGCCAAGGCTTCCTCGTACAGCACGCGGGCATGCTCGCGGGCGCCGTCCAGTCCTAACAGCGCGGGATAGGTGGGCTTGTTGAGTGCCCGGTCGGCACCTTGGGTCTTGCCGAGGGTAGCGGTATCGCCGATGACGTCGAGAATGTCGTCGCGAATCTGGAAGGCCAGGCCGATGCACTTGGCGTAGCGGTCCAGCCGCTCCAACACCGCCGGATCGACCGTCGATTGGCTGAGCGCGCCCAACAGAACGCTGGCGCGAATCAGTGCTCCGGTCTTGTGGATGTGCATGTTTTCCAGCTCGGCGAGGGTCAGTTCGCGACCGATCGCCACCAGATCGATAGCCTGGCCGCCCACCATGCCGCGGGAACCTGCGGCCTGCGCCAACACACCCAGCATGCGCAGGCGGATGGCTGGATCCGCCACCATCGCGGGATCCTGGCCGAGCACTTGGAACGCCAAGGACTGGAGGGCGTCGCCGGCCAGGATCGCCATCGCTTCGCCGAACGCCTTGTGGCAGGTCGGTTGACCGTGGCGAAGATCGTCGTTGTCCATCGCCGGCAGATCGTCGTGGATCAGGGAATAGGCGTGGATGAACTCCACCGCGCAGGCGGGACCATCCAGCGACTCGGGCGCCGCACCGACCGTCGCCCCGGCCGAGTAGACCAGTACCGGCCGGATGCGCTTGCCACCGCCCAACACCGCGTAACGCATGGCTCGATGCAGATCGCCGGGATGCAGCTCGGCCGCCGGCAACCGCCGATCAAGTGCCCGGCCAGCTCGGACCTGATAGTTCCTAACCAGTTCGGCGAACACGTCCATCAACCCGCCGCCTCGCCAAACGGCAGGATTTCCAGCCCACCATTCCGCTCCATGAGTTGCTCCACTTTTTGCTCGGCCAGTCGCAGGTTGTTCTGACAGGCCCGCACCAGAGCAACGCCTTGCTCGAACCGTTGCAGCGCTTCCTCGAGAGTGAGTTCGCCCTGTTCGAGCTGCCCGACCAGACTTTCCAGTTCCGTCAGCGCCGTCTCGATGGGAAGATGCTTCTTGGCCGTCATGCCCGTCCGTCCGTATTAGGTAAACGCTTACGTTACCTTGCGACTGGCGAACGGTCAATTTCGTCCGCGAACATCTGGAGAAGAATGGATCGCGCCGACATGAAAAGGCCAAGGTTGGTCTTTTCATGTCGGATTCCCGACCGGCATCGACCCATCGGCATCCGTGGGCCGGATGAATCCGGGATCAAGTCACCGGATCGGCGATCTTGGTGACGGCCGCCGGTTCGACCGCCTCAGCGGTACGAACTTTTCTGACTCTGGTTTCCGCCCCGGCTTCCCGGCTGAGTTCCTGAATGTTCTGACCAAGCAACTCCACCTGCTGGAACAACTGCTGAATGTCATCCTGGGTCGGCACGCCCAACCGACGCAGGGCGCGAGCCACTCGCCCCTGGAAAACCTCCTCCAGCTTGTTCCAAGTACCGGTCGCTTTGTCCCGAAACTCCTCGACCTTATCCTTCACGACAACGACTCCGCCCTTCATCCGTCCGGTTTTTTCCTCGGCGGTCTTCCGCATCCGAACATCGACCGCCTGGCCCTCCTGGACCAGCGTTTCGAAGAACCTGCCGCCCTCATCCTGAGCCTTGGCGAAAGCACCAAGCCCCGCCAACCAGATCTGACGAGCGAAGTCGCGCGCATTGTTGGTCAGTTGATTTTCAAACAAGTCGGCTTTCATGATTGGGGTCCTCTGTGCGCTCGCGCAAGACTGGCTTGCATTCTTCGAATTTTCCTGTCTCCACCCACGTGGTAAACCTTGGCCGCAGGCTGTTCCCTCAATTCTTCCTGACCGAGAACACTAGCAAACAAAGTTAGAGTATACCTACTAACCTGGCCTATCTTCAGGGAGACTGCCACCGTTTGCGATCCGATCACCCCACAGCGATCATCGGCGACGACACTATTGGCACCGGCGGGTGAACCGGACGATACGGCGGCGGTCCTGTTTGGTGGGACGCCCGGCGGATGCTGGAGAGGAAAGGCGTTGCAGGTGGCGCTGTTCGCCGAGTTCTTCGCGCCGCTGGCGACTTTCGGCGGTCTCCTCGTACAGCAGGACCGCTTCTCGGGCGGATTGGCGCCGGTCGCTCAGTGCCCTGACCACGACGGTGTACTCGTCGAGATCGCGCCGAATGCGCAAAATTTCGCCCGGGCGAACGACATGGGCCGGTTTGACACGCTGGCCACCGATATGAACCTTGCCGCCGGCAACCGCTTCGGCCGCCAGCGTGCGCGTCTTGAAAAACCGCGATGCCCACAACCACTTGTCGAGCCGGACCCGCTTCTCGGCCGCGTCGGCCGACTGCCGGTCCTCGTCCAACTCAGCCATGGGACCCGTCCCCCGCTCAAACCTCGGCCAAGCCAGTACTAGCGCTGGGTAAGACGTTGTTCCTCGTCCGGCAGGGTGATGTTCAGTTCCAGCACCTCATAGCCGCCTTCACGATCCAGATGCACCTTGACCTGGCTTTGATCGATCGGCACATACTTGCGGACCACATCCAGCAGTTCCTTTTTGAGCGCCGGCAGATAATCGGGGCTGCTGCGGCGGCTACCCCGTTCGTGGGCCACGATGATCTGTAGCCTTTCCTTGGCCAGCGCGGCCGACTTGTTCTGAGGCGAGCGGAAGTAGTCAAACAGGCCCATGGCTCAGCTCCCGCCAAACAGGCGCTTTAGAAGTCCCTTCTTCTGGGTCGTGATGAACCGGTGCGGCAGGTTCTTGCCCAGAAAACGGTCGACCAAGTCGCCATAGGCGGCACCTGCGTCGCTGCCATCCTCCAGAACCACGGGAACGCCCGCGTTTGAGGATTGCAAAACGGCCAGCGATTCCGGAATCACCCCGAGCAACGGAATGCCCAAAATCTCCAGCACGTCCTCCACGCTGAGCATGTCGCCGCGATGCGCGCGTTCCGGCGCGTAGCGGGCCAGCACCAGATGCTCCTTGACCGGCGCCTCACCCTGCTCGGCGCGCCGCGAGCGGCTGGCCAGAATGCCGAGAATCCGGTCGGAATCTCGCACCGACGACACCTCCGGATTGGTCACCACCAGCGCTTCGTCGGCGAAGTAGAGCGCCATCAACGCGCCCCGCTCGATGCCGGCCGGCGAATCGCAGACGATGTATTCGAAACCCTGTCTGAGTTCGGCCAGCACTCTTTCCACTCCCTCCTTGGTCAGCGCTTCCTTGTCGCGGGTCTGCGAGGCCGGCAGGATATATAGATTTTCCACGCGCTTGTCCCGAATCAGCGCCTGATTCAGATTGGCCTCGTTGTTGATGACGTTAACGAAGTCGTACACGACCCGACGCTCGCAGCCCATGATCAGATCGAGGTTGCGCAATCCAACGTCGAAATCAATGACCACGGTCCGGTAGCCACGCTGGGCCAGGCCGGTGGCGAAACTGGCGCTGGTCGTGGTCTTGCCCACCCCCCCCTTGCCGGAGGTCACAACGATAACGGTTGCCAAGCTACTATCCCTAAAAGTTACTATTGAAATAACAACCAATGATCTCCGCAGGTATCTCCCACTTTTCGTCCCGGCGGATCAGCGGATCAGATGTTCGATGATCAGCCGGTCATCCGCCAGATGAACCTGCACGGCCTTGCCTCGGTCGCTGGAGTCGAGTTGTTCGCTGATTCGATAGCGGCCGGCGATCGAAATCAATTCCGCTTCCAGGCTCTGACAGAAAATTCGGGCCTCGGCGTCTCCCTTGACCCCCGCCAAGGCGCGTCCCCGCAACGCTCCATAAATGTGGATATGACCGTCGGCGATCACCTCGGCGCCCGCGCTGACTGCGCCCAGCACGATCAGATCCCCGTCCGGGGCGTAGATCTGCTGGCCGGAGCGAACCGGATGGTTGACCAGCCGGCCGTGGGCCAACACCGGCTCGACCCGGTCGGGTTTTTTGCTGCTGGCCGGGGCGCGGCTCTCGGGCAAAATCGGCAATCCGGCCAGCCGGGCGACCGTCTGCAGTTCCGGGCGGCCGTTGCGGATCCCCACCGGCACCATGCCATGCCCTCGCAACAATTCATACAGGCCGCTGAAATCCACGCCATCCGAGGGCTCCGCCATCCCTTCCAGATCGATCACCACCGGCGTATTGTTGAAAAAGTTGGGAGCCTGCCTGATCTTTTCCGTCAGATGCCGCTCGATGGCGGTGCGGTCCAACTGGAAGAGATGCAGGACGGTCAGCGTGAATAAACTGCCCTTGAGTTCGAAGGGCGGTGATTCCTCGCCGGCAAGATTAAGGGATCGCAGCAGCATGGTGGTGCGGGTTGCCTCGGGCTGAATGCTTGATTCGCTGCCTTATTCTACACGCCAATCAGCACGTGGGAACATGGCGCCGACCCAGGCGTCATGGCCGACCTTCCATCAGTGATCGTGACCGTGGAGATGGACGTGGCCATGAGAGAGTTCCTGCTCCGTCGCATCCCGTACCTCCAGCACCTCGACCTGGAAACTCAGGGTTTTGCCGGCCATCGGGTGGTTGGCATCCAGCACCACGCTCTGGTCGCTTACGTCCACCACCGTAAAGTTCAGCACGCCGTGTGGACCCTCGCCTTGAACCTGCATGCCCGCCTTGATGTCCTCGCCGGGCGGGAACTGCTCGCGCGGCACCTCGAACACAGCTTGGGGGTTGTATTCACCGTAGGCGTCGGCGGGCAACACCTCAATGGCCCCATTGAAACCGGCCTCGTTACCTTCCAGCGCGTTCTCCAAGCCCCGAATGATGTTGCCGTAACCATGTAGATAGGCAAACGGCCCGTGCCCGCGACTGGAGTCGAGAACCACACCGAGATCGTCGGTAAGAGTGTAGTGTAGGGACACGACCCTGCCATGGGCTGCTTTCATGGGTAGTACCTATCGGTAAGATTTAGGATATTACTATAGACCATGCCGCGCGCATCCGCCTCATCGGCGCGGGCCGGCGAGCGACGGTTCCAACGGCTTGGCGCCGAACGTCGCCACTTCTTCGCCGGCGGCAAAGATCGTCAGACTGCCGCGATTCATCACCGTCCACGACTCGTTACCGGTCAGCGGCCGGGTCGCCACCACGGTCACCACATCGTCGGGCGTGGTTTCCCGCTGAAAATCCACCGTCATGTCGGCGTCCGTCAATTGGGCTTTGCCGAACGGCGCCCGCCGGGTCAGCCAAGACAGTTGCGTACCGCAGTGAGCGTAGAGATGCCGGGCGTCGCTGAGCAGGAAGTTGCAGACGCCGCGCTGATTCAGTTCCTGAGACAGGACGCGAACGTACCGCCACAACGCCGACGGCCGGCGCGGAGGCTCCGGAAAGCGCTCCCGGACACGGCCCAGCAGCCAGCAGAACGCATGTTCGCTGTCGGTGGTACCGATCGGCCGGTAGAAATCGAGCGGCAGCCGTTTCACCCCGCGCAACTGTCCGTTGTGGGCGAACACCCAGTGACGACCCCACAGTTCGCGGCTGAAGGGATGGGTGTTCTCCAGGCAAACCCGGCCGCGATTGGCCCGGCGGATGTGGCTGACGACGATCGAACTCTTGATGGCGTAACGCTGCACCAGCCGGGCGATTTCCGACTCGGCGCTGGGATTGGGATCGTGAAAGGCCCGGCAACCGCGTCCCTCGTAGAAGGCGATGCCCCAACCGTCGCGGTGCGGGCCGGTCCTGCCGCCGCGCTGCATCAGCCCGGTGAAGCTGAAGCAGATGTCGGTCGGCACGTTGGCGCTCATCCCGAGCAGCTCGCACACGGTCAAAGCTCCGCTTCAGCCCCAGCGCGGTCCCGGCGCGGGCGACCGGCGCGACTCGGCGATACCCCGCGCCCGGCGAACGTGATCCAGAAACGGATTGGTGCGCAGTTCCTGCTCCAGCGTGGTTACCGGACCGTGTCCGCTGCACACCAGCAGATGACCCGGCAACTCCAGCAAGCGACTCAGACTCGCCTGCATCAATTCCGGGTCGCTCATGGGAAAGTCGGTACGGCCGATGCTGCCGGCGAACAGCGTGTCGCCGACGAAAATGTAGGTATCGTCGTAATAGCAGCCTTGGCCCGGCGTGTGGCCCGGCGTGGACAGGAAGCGGAGCCGCATCCCGCCGATCTCGATGGTATCGCCATCGCCCACTTCCCGGTCGATCCGCCCGCCCGGCCGGTCGAAATCGGCCATACCGAACAACAGCGAGCCTTGTCGGGGCAGCGCGTCGAACATCGGCCGTTCCAGCACCGGCAGATAGGTAAGCGCTTCGGGAAACTCCCGCTGCACGTCCGCCAACCCGCCGGCATGGTCGAAGTGGGCATGGGTCAGCAGAATCGCCCGCAAATCCGGGCGTGGTTGCAGGTTCGCCAGCGCGTTCGCCAGTTGCGGCCCGTCGCCGGTATCCACCACGGCGCTCTGGCCGGTGACTGGGTCCTCGAGCAGGTAAGCGTTGACCTGGAACGCACCCAGGGTCAGACAACGGACGTTCATGACAGGCTCTCGATGATGTGGTCTTCCAGCCGCCGGGCCCGGCGCTCCGGCACCGCCCAGCCGCACACGCTCGTGCCAGCGCGCCGGGTCGATTCAGGATCGCCGGTCCGCAACGGATGCCAGTCCGGCAACGGCTTGCCCTCCGCCCGCAGTCGGTAGGCGCACGTGGATGACAGCCACTCGATTTGCCGGACCAGGCTGGGCGTCAGTTGCACGCAGTCCGGCACCCAACGAAAGCGTTCGGCGTAGCGAGCACAGCGGCCCGTGTTCAGATCCAGCAGCCGGCAGGCGACGTTGGTGTGAAACAGCTCGCCCGTGTCTTCATCTTCCAGCTTGTGCAGACAGCATTTGCCGCAGCCATCGCACAGCGCTTCCCACTCCGTCGGGGTCAACTCGACGAGAGATTTGCTCTCCCAGAAGGGAGTGATCGGAATCATGCAATCCGGCGGAAACGGCGAAGCGGGGGCGCGAGGAAAAGTTTCCCGCAAGGAAAACTCAAGTGGTGATGTATTCGCGTAAGGCCTTGGCTTCCCGAGCGGTTTCTTCCAGCTTGGCCTTGACCAAGTCGCCGATGGAGACCACGCCGATCATTTGGCCATTCTCATCCACCACCGGCATGTGGCGGAAGCGCTTGGTAGTCATGATGGCGAGAACTTCGCTGACCGTGTCGCCGGGCTTGCCGGTGGTCATATCGCAGGTCATGCACGGCCGAATCGACATTTTGGCGAAATCGGTCCGGCCTTCGGCGCACAGGTTCAGCACGTCGCGTTCGGTGAAGATGCCCGCCGGTGACCCGTCGGTATTCGGTACCATCACCGAACCCACCTTATGATCGTTCATGGCGCGGATGGCGTCGGCGACGGTGGCGCTAGCCGGCACGGTGACGAGCTGACCGCCTTTATTCTTCAGAATTTCCTTCAA
This sequence comes from Candidatus Competibacter sp., assembly GCA_031732875.1. GTDB lineage: Bacteria > Pseudomonadota > Gammaproteobacteria > Competibacterales > Competibacteraceae > JAVMKJ01. The sequence goes on from JAVMKL010000027.1 coordinate 43,581, forward strand.
CTGCATCATATTCGGGCATCCCCTGGAGTTGGTTCGATAGGGCTAACCAGACAATCCACCTCATAATAATTTAGCAGGTTTATCGGTTTTGGCCAGCGGTGGAAACGGGCCGGCGGCATGCTTTCCGGAGAAGCGGCGCGGCATCCGTCCCACCAGCCAGCCTCCTAACCGATCAACCCCCCAGCGCCAGCAGCAGTCCATTCAGTCGTTTTACAAAACTGGCCGGGTCTTCCAACTGGCCGCCTTCGGCCAGCACCGCCTGCTCGAACAGCAAGTTGGTCCAGTCACCGAACCGGCCGGCATCCGGCTCGTCCTTCAAGCGCGCGATCAGCGGATGTTGCGGGTTCAGTTCCAGATACGGCTTGCTCATCGGCACGCTCTGGCCGGCCTCGCGCAGCAACCGCTCCAAATGGGCGCTGAGGGCGTATTCATCCACTACCAGGCAGGCCGGTGAATCGGTCAGTCGCGAGGATATCCGTACCTCCTTGACCTTGTCGCCCAGCACATCCTTGACCCGCGCCAACAAATCCTTGAACTGATCCTCAGCCTGCTTTTGTTCCTGCTTTTCTTCCTCGGAAGCGATCTTGTCCAGGTCCAGCGCGCCCTTGGCCACCGATTGCAGAGGCTTGCCCTCAAACTCGGTCAGGTGCGACATCAGCCACTCGTCCACCCGGTCGGTCAACAGCAACACCTCCAAGCCCTTCTTGCGGAAAACTTCCAGATGAGGGCTATTTTTGGCGGCGGCGAAGCTTTCGGCCGTAATGTAGTAGATTTTATCCTGACCTTCCTTCATCCGGCCGATGTAATCGGCCAGCGAAACAGTCTGTTCGGGATTATCGGCCTGGGTCGAGGCGAACCGTAACAGCTTGGCGATCTGTTCGCGGTTACCGTGATCCTCCGCCGGACCTTCCTTAAGTACCCGCCCAAACTCCTTCCAGAATTTGCCGTACTTTTCAGTATCGCTCGCCGCCAAATCCTCCAACAGGCTCAGCACTTTCTTGACCGAACCGGCGCGGATACCATCCACCACCTTGCTGCCTTGCAGGATTTCGCGGGAGATATTCAGCGGCAGGTCGTTGGAGTCGATCACCCCGCGCACGAAGCGCAGATAGCGCGGCATCAGATGCTCGGCGTCGTCCATGATGAAGACGCGCTGCACGTACAGCTTGACGCCGTGGCGCTGCTCGCGATCCCATAAATCGAAGGGCGCGCGAGCCGGCAGGAACAGCAGCGAAGTGTATTCCAGCTTGCCTTCCACCCGGTTGTGGGTCCAGGCCAGCGGGTCCTCGAAATCGTGGCCGACGTGTTTGTAGAATTCCTTGTATTCCTCCTCCTTGATGTCCTGCTTCGGCCGCGCCCACAGCGCCGCCGCCTGGTTGATCCGTTCGTCCTCGATTTTCGGCGGTGCGTCCTTGTCCTCGCTGTACTTCTGCACCGGCATGATCACCGGCAGGGTGATGTGATCGGAATATTTGGTGATGATCGAGCGCAACTGCCATTCGGCCAGCAAGTCGGTTTCATCCTCGCGCAAGTGCAGGATGACCTCGGTGCCGCGAGTGGGCTTGTCGACGGTTTCCAGCGTGTATTCGCCTTCGCCGTTGGATTCCCAGCGAACGCCGTGTTCCGCGCTCATGCCGGCGCGGCGAGTCAACAGGGTCACCTTGTCGGCGACGATGAAGCTGGAATAGAAGCCGACGCCGAACTGGCCGATCAGATGGGCGTCCTTGGCCTGATCGCCGGTCAGCTTTTGCATGAACTGGCGGGTGCCGGAACGGGCGATGGTGCCGATGTTGTCGATGACTTCCTGCCGGTCCATGCCGATGCCGTTGTCGGCGACGGTGATGGTGCGGGCATCCTTGTCGAAGCTGACCCGGATTCTCAGCTCGGGGTCGTTCTCGTACAGGGCGCTGTCGGTCAGGGCTTCGAAGCGCAGCTTGTCGCAGGCATCGGAAGCGTTGGAAATCAGTTCGCGAAGGAAGACCTCCTTGTGGGAATACAGGGAATGCGCGACCAGGCGCAGCAACTGCTGCACCTCGGCCTGAAAACCAAGGGTTTCTTTATGGGCTTCGACGGTCATGCGTGACGGTCTCCTGAGTGGTGTTCGGGTGCCGGAAGCCGATATGAGGGCAGACAACGGGATTTCAAGGCAAGGCGCCTTCGTGCCGCAGCAGCCAGCGCTTGACACCGAGCGGATCGCCGGTCACCGCGCCGGCGTAACCGCCCAGACCCTGCCGGCCCACCACCCGATGGCAGGGAATCAGAATCGGCAAGGGATTATTCCGGCACGCGCCGCCGACGGCGCGGGCGGCGGTATCGAGCTGTCGCGCCAGTTCCCCGTAAGTCAGCGCCGTTCCCGGTGGAATGTTCCGCAGAGCCTCCCAGACCCGCTGCTGGAACGCCGTCCCGGCCGGGGTCAGGGGCGTCGTGAATGGATGGCGGGGATTGCGAAAATAAGCCTCCAATTGCGCGACCACCTCAGCGGTCGCGGCATCCGTCGGCGGCTGTTCGAGCACGTCGGCGGGCAGATAGTCCAATTCACTTACCGCCGAGCCGGCCATGCGGATACCGATCCGGCCCAGCGGGGTGGCGATAATAGCTTGGTAGGTATCATGGATTGTCATGGCTGGGGACAGGGGTCAGGAGATCAACGGATCAGTACTGTGTTCCACATCGAGGAGACGATCAAGAGGCAATTTTTCCAATAACTTTACGCGAATATATTCAACGTGGAACATGCGCTATTTTTCAATATATATCGACTGAGTTAATGCCACCTTCAACTTTTCTCATCCGCCTCGACCCATTTTGGAAATCCGCCCGAATGTTGTCCAACAGGATGGAAGATAATATGGTGGATACGGCGCTTGGCGTCTTTTCCACCCTACACCGTCACCCTGCCCAGTGAGGGCGATCATTTCGCTTACTTCCAAGAGAGTTTGAAAGAGACAAGAGATGATGAAAGCCCAGCTCACGACGTTCGGCGAGATCGAAATCGCCGGCCAGCGCTACGATCGCGACGTGGTGATCGACGGCGGCAAGATCCGCAAGCGGGCCAAGAAAGCGTCCAAGGCCTACCGCGAGGCCTACGGCCACACCCCGCTGTCGCTCGGGGGTCACCCTGCCCAGTGAGGGCGATCATTTCGCTTACTTCCAGGAGAGTTTGAAAGAGGCAGGAGATGATGAAAGCCCAGTTCACGACATTCGGCGAGATCGAAATCACCGGCCAGCGCTACGATCACGACGTGGTGATCGACGGCGGCAAAATCCGCAAGCGGTCAAAAAAGGCTTCCAAGGTCCACCGCGACGCCTACGGCCACACCCCGCTGTCGCTCGGGGAAAACCTGCCCTGGGGTGGCCGGCAACTCATCGTCGGCACCGGAATGTACGACCGGCTGCCGGTGATGCCGGAAGTGCATCAGGAAGCGGCGCGGCGTAAGGTCGATCTGGT